>NZ_JAMSKZ010000003.1:0-8185 GCF_023806725.1 Lactiplantibacillus sp. C232 | reverse complement strand
TACTTGGGCCCGCTACTAACGTGCTGTCCTTGGTGTCAATACTTGCTTGAGACGCCACTACTGTGATGGTAGCTGTCTTGGTAACTGCGTTACCCGCCGCGTCCGTGTAACTATACGTGACCTCGTAACGGCCCGCCTTCGTTGGGTCCACTGTTCCACTAACAGTTATATCACTCAATTTCAATGCGCTGCCAGCTTCATCGGTCGCACTCACAAAGTTATCGGCGGCTTTCCAGGTAGTACTTGGGCCCGCTACTAACGTGCTATCTTTAGTGTCAATTGACGTTTGATCAATGTCATATGTTAAATAAATATCTGTAGGTTGATTATTTTCTCCATAAATTCCACTAAGATTATTATTTGAAGAAACATAATAATAACTTACCCCATTTTTTTTAATGAGAGAAGTAGGTATTATATTATAGTTACTCCCAACACTATTAGCCATTGAAGTAGTTTGAGCACTTAATTCCGTACCATTTTTATCAATATAATGAATAGTGATGTCTGAATATATAGTTGCAGAAACAGATTGAGTTACTGTATTTCCATCACTATCAGTAACTGTATATATAATGGTGTAAACTCCATTTTTATTACTATTCCAAGCATTAACAAAATTGGTATCATCTTTTATAGTAACAGCGGAACTTAGGTTTCCATCCTCAACATCAGATGCTGTTACGCCATCCAGCAACCATTTATTAATATCAGAAACAGTAGTACCTTGCTTAATATTCTTATCCATCGCTGTTATTTTAGGAACAAAACCACTGTTATTAATATTCTGGAAATATCCTGAAGTCGTGCTTTTTTGTGCAGTTGTTATATAATCAGACTCATATTGGTCTGTCAAAATATACTGACTATTAAGGCCCGGAGTAGTAGCAACTATACCTAAAACATACCATCCAATATCCATATTATCAGGTATCGATATTTTTACAGTTTGATCATCTATTTGAGTTGTTGTCCAACCTACAGATGATAATGGTACATAACTTTTGGAAGTATTAGGAAAACCGCCCTTTTCTGTTATATAAATATTGTCAGCCTGTAGGGAAGCCCCTGTACCAGAAATACTTAAAGTTATTGTTCTACCTATTTTATCGTTTTGAGAATTAGTATAAAAGCCTGGATCAACTACAACATTAAAGTTCATAGACTGCATATCTGGCAAATAGTAGTTTTTTCCATTTATATATCCTACATAATTATCATTTATACCAATATATCCATAACTTCCATTTCCTATAATCAATCGTTGATTATCATAGCCACTACCACCACTACCACCAGCATTGGCCTTTGTATTGTAGCTGGTACCACCAGTTATCGCTACTGAAGTATTATTTAAAGATGCCGTAATGATATTTTTAGAAGTATCGACGGCAGCCGTATGCAAATTAATTATGAAGTTAATTCCCGCATTAGAAATATCAGTACTGAATGTATATGTTATTGTCCCACTGGTTTTATCATAAGCTAAGCTGCCATAATTTGTACCACCATTTAACTGAATATTGTCCCAATTAATAGATTTAGGATTAGATATTGTAAAAGTTAACTTTGTACCATTAGATATGGTTGCACTTTTTTCAATACTCGTATTTAGCGCTATAACACCTCCTCCACCAGAGAAAGTATCCCCATTATTAAAACTTGAAGTAACAACCACTCCTGTAGTATCTGTTGAACTTGACAAATTGTCCGTTGCTAATTTAACATTGCTAACCCCCGCTTTTGCTGCACTAATACTGGTTGCACTGTTCGCTGCACTACTGGTTGCACTGTTCACTGCACTACTGGTTGCACTGTTCGCTGCACTACTGGTTGCACTGTTCGCTGCACTACTGGTTGCACTGTTCGCTGCACTACTGGTTGCACTGTTCGCTGCACTACTGGTTGCACTGTTCGCTGCACTACTGGTTACACTGTTCGCTGCACTACTGGTTACACTGTTCGCTGCACTACTGGTTACACTGTTCGCTGCACTACTGGTTACACTGTTCGCTGCACTACTGGTTACACTGTTCGCTGCACTACTGGTTGCACTGTTCGCTGTACTACTCGTATCCGCACGTACAGAAGGATTGACCATAAGCATGCCCAAACCTAAACTTATAGATAAGGTTGTAACTCCCATAGCTACCCATGACTTTCCCTTTTTGAATAATTTATAGCGTGTACAGGTATTCCCAACAAAAATTTTTTTGTTCATGTATAGACGCCCCTTCACTTTGTACATATTCTGTAATTATAATTTATTATTATTGAGTGCAATAATTAATTGTGTTTATTATAACAAAGCACACTTTATTATTAACTTAATTACATAAATCAGTTGTATTCATTATATTAAAATTGTTTTTATATCGATGAATCTTAAGACTTTTCAAAGAATTCTCCAAATTATTTTCAGGAGGCAGTCTATCGTGAGCCCCTACCATCAACTTACCATGGATATATTTAATAATTAGCAGATGATAAAGATAACATTGAAAATAATAGGATGACCAATAGCAATTCATAGGCATTACAAATTACTTACCATCATTGAATCATGAGATTGAAAAAAATCATTCAGAACAGTTCATCAAAACTCTAAATGAACATCTAGAAAGTGATGATACTGTCGGTGCCATTCAGAAATTCAACATACAAGAATTAATTAAAAATATTTCTCATCGTTTTGATCGTTAATCTTTAAATCAGATTACTAACTTTGAACTAGAATTCCATTTTTGAGTATATAGTATAACCTATAGCCATCCATGGTATTATAATAACTATAAATAATTTATCATATGATTGATCAATTTTATTTTACAGTGCATTACCATGTCACAATCAATATTATTTATCAAAATAAAAAGGACGGTACTATGAATTTCAAAACACATAACCACATTAATGCTAAAACAACAAAAAGATTTAAACTGTACAAGTCAGGTAAGCTGTGGCTTGTTGCTGGAGTGACTTTTTGTTCATTTGTTGGTAGCGCAATCATCAACGATCAAATTGCGCACGCTGACACAGTAACTGTAGCTAAAACAGCAACCACGGTCACACGGACAACCGTCAGTGCTGATTCAAAAACAAGCAATGATTCTGCTTCATCAGATACAGTTTCCACTACGGCTAACAAGGTCGCTAATACTGCTTCAAATATCGCTCACCAACCAAATAGTGCAACAACCAACTTAAATACTAGTCAAGCAGCAACCGCTACCTCAAGTACAACCACCAAGGCTGCTTCGAGTATCCTCAGTCAAGCGGACAGCGAAACTGCCAACTCAAACACTAGTCAAGCAGTAACTGCTACCTCAAGCGCTGCTACCGAGGCTGTTTCGAGTGCCGCCAACCAAACGGGCCAAAAAGTAAGCTCCAGTAATAACAAAAGCCATGAGGCAACGGCTCACACAACTAGTGCTGCCTCTGGTTCTATTAACCAAGTAAGTAGCACAGCAATCAAATCAGCAACAAGTACCGAGAATACCAACAAGGCCACATCAGTTGCTTCAAATGCAGCAAAGCACCAAGCAACCACGACAAAAAAAGCTGACCTTAACTTAACTACGGTGACAGCAAGCACTCCAGAAACGGACGTTTGGACTATTGGAGATACCACCAGACCACGTGTTGACGTGGTCGACGTTGCATCATATCAAAGTGCAATGACACAATCTGACTACAACAAATTGAAAGCAGCTGGCGTCAAAACAGTCATCATCAAAACGACCGAAGGCACTGGTTATACCAATCCAGTAGCCTTAGCTCAAGCCAAGATGGCTAATGCCGCCGGTCTAAATGTTGATTTCTACCACTACGCAACATTTAATACAGCCGATACCGCCCAAATGGAAGCAACTAATATGGCTAACTTCCTAGTTAAAAATAACGTTTCCAAAAAAGTATTATTGTTTGCCGACATGGAAGATGCCAAGACATACACAGTAAATGCTACAGCTAACCTTAATACTTTCTGGTCGGTATTGAATGCGCTTGGTTATACGAATCATGGGGTTTACACCTCAAACACATACTTATACCGTGATGCCGTCATTAAAACAGTTGGTCAATCGCGCGTCTGGCGAGCTCAGTATCCATATACGCCTTCTGCCAATAACCTTTGGAATACAGATGACGGCGCTTGGCAATTCTCAAGCACCGCCCTCTTACCATCAGGCTCCGACTATACTGGATATATTGACGTTAGTATCTGTTATAACGGTTTAACCGAAGATAGCGCAGGTACCAATACTTTCTCAACCCCCAATGAATTTGTAAACCAATATCACTGGGAAGGCAATAAGCTATACTTCTATGGCAGCAATGGTCAACCAATCACTGGCTTCCGGCATTACGGGAATAACAAACTAGAATACTATGGGTCAGATCACGCTCAATATCGCAACCGTTACTTAACTGCCGCCAATAACCAGTTATATTACTTTGGTAGTAACGGCGATGCCATTACCGGCTTACGACACTATGCTAATAATAAACTAGAATACTATGGTACAGACCATATTCAATATCGCAATCGTTATGCTACTGTTGGTAACAATAAGCTTTATTACTTTGGGAGTAATGGTGACGCCATTTCCGGTCTGCGGCACTATGGTAATAACAAGTTAGAATTTTACGGCACGGATCATATTCAATATCGTAACCGTTACTACACTGCCGCTAAAAATAAGCTTTATTACTTTGGGGGCAACGGCGATGCTATTACTGGCCTACGACACTATGGCCACAATAAACTAGAATACTATGGCAATGATCACGTTCAATACCGCAACCGTTACTACACCGCCGCTAAAAATAGGCTTTATTACTTTGGGAGTAATGGTGACGCCATTTCCGGTCTGCGGCACTATGGTAATAACAAGTTAGAATTTTACGGCACGGATCACATTCAATACCGCAATCGTTATTACACTGCCGCTAAAAATAAGCTTTATTACTTCGGGGACAACGGCGATGCCATTACTGGCCTACGACACTATGGTAACAACAAGCTCGAATACTATGGTGCAGACCATGTCCAATATCGCAATCGTTATGCCACCGTCAATAATCAGTTGTACTACTTCGGCAGCAATGGTGATGCAATAACCGGCTTGCGTCACTACGGCAATAACAAGCTCGAATACTATGGTGCAGACCATGTCCAATATCGTAATCGCTACTACACTGCCGCTAAAAATAAACTTTATTACTTTGGGGGCAACGGCGATGCCATTACTGGACTACGGCACTATGGTAATAACAAGTTAGAATTTTACGGCACGGATCACATTCAATATCGTAACCGTTACGTCACTGTCGGTAACCACCGTTATTACTTCGGCAACAATGGCGATGCTGTATCAACTAATCAACCACAAACTGAAGCAGATATTATCGGTTCCATGCGTGTTGCTCAAAAAGCGCAACAAATCGTGACCGTCGTTCAGAATGGCGGATCAACGGCAACCTTAAAGTTATGGCAAAAACAAGGTAACACTTGGCGCAACCTTTTAACTTCATCAAGTCGTATCGGCAATGGAGGCATCGGAAACTCTCACGAAGGGAATTGACTACACAAAAGCAGCGTCTCATAATCAGTATGAGCTAGCGGTTGTTAGGGATAATTACGGACAGAATAATGGTTCTGGCTTCTTTATCCACGTTAAGAACCACTGGCCAACTGAGGGCTGTGTCTCAATTAACTTAAGTGATATGCGCACTCTAGTCAGTCACTTGGGAACCAAAGCATACGTTGTTGATGTTCAAAACCAATCACAACTTAAAAACTACTAAGATGAAACTTGGATTGCTTGCTTTTAAATGGCAATCCAACTTTTTTAGTAATTAAAGAACATATGTTCTTTTTTGTGGTAGAATAAACGTAAATAATCAGGAAGGTGAGGCCATGTTTTTTGACCACGAACCACGGGGTGTCTTTTTTTAATTGACAATAAAAGCTTCTATGCTCGCTGCGAAACCGTTCAACGCGGCCTAAATCCACTAAAAGTACCCTTAGTTGTAATGAGCGAAGCGGAAAATACAAATGGCGGCTTAATTTTAGCTACGTAGAAACCAAGAAGTTGTTTCATTTACAAGCCAACGTTTCCCGTCAGCGAGATTTGCCGCAAGATCCACGTTTAATTGTTGTACCACCGCGAATGAACCTTTACATTGAACACAACCTACAAATCAACCAAATTTTTGCTAAATTCACTTCAGAAGCTGAAGTGTGGCCCTACTCGATTGATGAGGGCATTCCTGATATGACTCATTCTTGGCAATTATTTGGCTCATCGCCACGGGCCGGCTTATTCAAAATACTATCAGTCATCAATTAAGTCTCTACACGACTGTAGGGATTGGTGAAATTCACTATGAAACCGTACCAGATAAGATTTGGCCAATTACCGAATTAACCGACATTTGGGGAATTGGTCCACGTATGGCTAAACATTTGAATCGCTTACAAATTCATAACATGTACGAGCTTGTTCACACCAATCCACACTTTCTAAAACAAAACTTAGGCGTCATTAGTAGCCAAATTTTTGCCACATCCTGGGGTGTTGACCACTCCCAGTTGACTGAACCAATCAAAACTAAGGAAGCCAGCTTAGGTAACTCACAAGTCCTACCGCGTGATTACTTGGCACAAGGTGAGCTTGAGACTGTGATCAAAGAGATTGACGAACAAGTCGCGGCTCGACTCAGACACCACCATAAATTAGCAGGCTGCTTATCTTTAAGTATTGGGTTCTCATACACAGCGGCTGAAGCTGACGGCCGTGATGGGTTTCATCATGCTATCAGAATAGGCCCTACTAAATGACAATCAGCTTCTGGCCCAACAATTACTCTGGTTGTTTCGCAAAAACTGGGACGGCCAAGCAGTACGTAATATCGCGGTTTACAGTAATAAACTAAGCCCTGACACTGGACAGCAACTCGATTTATTCAGTCAACCTACTCAGCAAATTAGACATAACCAACTCAATCGAGTCATTGATGATATTCATCAATGGCTTCACTAAACTAATTTACGCTACTAGCCTATTACACGGCGGTACAGCAATTAATCGTGCTTGCTTAGTTGGTGGCCTTAATGGAGGAAATAGCTATGAGTAGAGATTTAGATATTATCCTTAGTCGTTTATAATTGTTATTCAAACGCACAACTTAAATACGTTACTGGATCGTGATTGCCAATGACCCTTATGATCCACTCGTATAACGTCTTTTTTAATAGCCAACGCGCCAATGAACGACTGAGATCGGTACCGTTGCATAAGCTAAGCAATTATACCTTAAACGACCTAGAAAACTTAGTTGAAGCATTGCATCGACAAGTTAAATTTACCATTGAATATATTGGCTTTACTGGACTTATCTGGCCCAGAAGTCAAACAATAATACAAATGAAACGCAAGAATCTTGAATGATAGAAAGTTTGATATGGACACCGTTAACCTTTTCTTCGAGCACGATTATCACGATCGCGGCATGATCAAATGGCAAAGCTTTTACCTGTCTAATCACACAGCGGCATTAAATAAACTACAAGCGCAAAATGCAATAAGTTACCTGACCAAAGCACAGCAATCAATGAGTGAGATTAGCAGCATTCTGGCCATCGCTCATTTTAAGAATCAGACGATTAGCCTTCAACTAAATACAGTTGATCAAAACAACCAACACTTGCCTACCATTACAACATGAATACTTGGTTATAATGCAGGAACTGTTATTATTTCAGATCGTCAGTTTATCAATATGAACAATATTCGACATGTAGAATTAACTAAAAATATCGCAAACTAATGTCAAAGTTCAAACGCCAATTTGAGTCTCGATGACAATGTTAGTTTGCGCTATTTATTTTTCATGTCTGTAATACTTATACATACTACAGTGTCATCTAGTATTACCATAGTAATTTCAGCTAATAATATATGAATCAAAAAAATCGAGAGCGTAAAATATCTTGTGTAAATGCATAAAAGATTTCTGAATTGTATAGAAATAGGGAATGCCTTCCCTTATGATATTTAGTAACCACAGAAAACATCACAGGAGGCATTCCCCATGAATGAACTTACCACAGAAATTATCGCTGCACTAGCCCAAAAGCAAGATTTGGACGAAGTTTTTCGTCACCACCTCGAAATTGCGA
>NZ_JAMSKZ010000039.1:0-1573 GCF_023806725.1 Lactiplantibacillus sp. C232 | reverse complement strand
GTAATATCTCGATGAAATCTAGTAGTTATTTTTCACAGAGAAGGGGTGTCATACCGCTAAAATGTTTTAGTAGTTTATATGACGAGCCGCATGTTTGAGTAGTAATGGTGCTAATAACGTTGTTAGGATAATGGCAGTGATAATTGCCGAATAGTAATCATCACTGATTAGTTTGGATTGGTAGCCTATTTGAGCGATAATCAAGGCCATTTCCCCACGCGAGACCATCCCTGCACCAACGAGGTAAGCTTCATTCGAACTGAATCCGGCCCATTTAGCCCCACTTCCCGCTCCTAATAGTTTCGTCAGTGTTGCCACAATTGTCAATACGATAATTAATAACAAATCGTGTTCTATGCCAGCTAGTGACATACTTAAACCAATTGAAACGAAGAATACAGGAATGAAAATCGCATAACCGATTGGTTCGATACTTTGATCAACTTCATGAGCTACATGAGTTTGTGCAATCGCAATTCCTGCAAAAAAGGCCCCAATTACTGCACTCAGTCCAATCAGATTTGCAATATATGCCATACCAAAACACAAAATCATCGCCATTATAGTAGGTCCCACTGGATTCAATAATTTGGTGCCTAGTCTAGCGAGGAGAGGGGCGATAAAACGCATCACGAAATAAATTGCGGCAAAGTAAATTAGCTGCTCTAAAAAAGTCAGAGCTAGCGGTATCTGGGTATCCGTACCAGCCTTTGTACCTATTAAACTGACCATAATGCTAAGTAAAACGACAGCTAGCACATCGTCAACCACCGCGGCACCGAGGACTGTTGAACCGCTCTTACTATCAAGTAAATTTAGTTCTTTCATGACAGCAACTGAAATTGAAACCGACGTTGCGGCAAAAATAACGCTCAAAAACAAGCTTTCAAATTGTGTCAAGCCAAAAACAATACCAACTGGATAGATCAGTACCATTGGAATCAAAACTCCTAACAACGCGACAATTATGCTAGGACGCAAATATTTTTTAAGCAATGTAAGATCACTCTCAAGTCCGGCGATAAACATTAAGATGATAACCCCAATCTCTGAAAAAATATGGATAAAATCATTAGCGTGAACCCAATTCAACAACGCAGGGCCAAGAATAATTCCAACAAATAATTGACCGATCACTGCTGGGATACCAACCCTAGAGGCTAGATGGCCAAATAGACTAGTTGCAATCAAGATGATCACCAAGGTACCTAAAAATTCCAAACAAAAACCTCCTCATACAAAAAACGTAAACCCAGATACCTCTTCCACACCCCTGAAAGAGAACACCTTGAGCTTACGTCAACCGATTTATTTATTCATATTTTGATAATACCCTTTATATGATAGCAGACTAATCAAAAATATTCAAGTAACGATAAGTTGTCGTATTTAGTTACTTATTTCGAAACACGGACACCGCCAATTTTAAAAGTGACCTCTGAATTTTCCGGCATATGTGCCGGTTCGCCTGTTTTAGATATCGGAATCGTCTTCTCCAGCTATAAATCATGCTGGATACATAACCGAGCTAAAAAGACACCGTAGGTATATTATCACGTCCAAGTAATCCAAA
>NZ_JAMSKZ010000038.1:0-1704 GCF_023806725.1 Lactiplantibacillus sp. C232 | reverse complement strand
CGGGACTGCTCCGAGTCAAGTAGACAGTTCAAATAATTAAAATAGCTATGCAGTTTTTAGAATGGCATGATTCCGAAATTCTTTCGGAGTCATGCCATTTAGTGTTTCTTGGCGACGCTTGTAGTTATACCAGTTAATACATTTTTCGATAAGTTGAACCATTTCTTCTCGATTTAATGCATGGTGAAAATTAAAGAACTCGGTCTTCATATGACTCCAGAAGCTTTCCATAGGACTGTTATCTCCAGGGGTTCCTGGACGCGACATACTATGCTTAACCCCATTGCTAGCTAGATGTTTGTTAAATACTCCAGATGTATAGCTTGATCCCTGATCTGAGTGTAAAACCGTTGGTTTTGCACCATTGCTTATTGCTAATGCCTTATCAAATGTTCGAGTCACCAAATCGGCTGTCTCAGTTTCTTCAATGTCCCAAGCAATGATACTGTGGTCGTTCAGGTCTTTAATCGCACTAAGTCTCAAACGTTCACTGAATTTCCAACCAAAACATAGCTCTGTACAATCAGTTACCCAGACCTGATTTGGCTTGTCTGGCTTAAAATTATGGCCTTCATCTGAAAGGAGGAGGTTATTGCTGATGTGCTCTTTCCGTTGAGCTTTTCGATCATGCTGTGCCACGCGAATTGAAGCCACGATACCATTTTCACGCATGATCCGGCGCATTTTTCCAGCACTAGTTCGATATGTTGTATCGCAATGAAGATTCATCATTAATCTTCGTACTCCAAGGGTATATTCGTTCTCCTCTTCAATAATTTTGACGTACTTTAATATCTCTTTATCTTCCAGAGCACGTTTGCTTGGGGTTCGGTGTATCCATTTGTAATATGCAGCACGTGAGACTTTCATAAAACGACACATAAAACTAATCCCATAAACTTGGTTTGTATCAGGGTTCACCGTAGTTGCTAAAGTTTGGATTGTTTCGTAGATGTGTGATGAGTGGCATCCAACCTTTCCAATTCTTGGAGTTTTTTTAGAACTGCATTCTCTGTCGATAAATGTTCAATTCGGGCCTTTAGACGCTTGACCTCCAGGTCACGCTTCTCGTTATCTGTAAGCTGGTCATGCACAGTCTTTCCCTTACCACGACGATCGACAAGGGCTTCTGGTCCACCTTGTTTAAACTTCCGAGTCCACGAGTAAACCTGACCATATGACACGTTGTACTTATTCATGGCGCGTGAGTAATCCATATCGTTTGCTATAATCCATTGAACAATTTCTACACGTTCCAGCTGGGTTGTTTTCCGACCATCTTTCACTTGTTTCACACTCCTAGTGGTGAGTTGTTTACCACTAGTATACTGATGAACCCATTGATAGATAGTACTAACGTTAGGAATATTATATTTATCGCATAATCGAGGATAAGAACTGTGTCCTTCTAGGTACTCCAGAACTATTTTTAATTTCAATTCACTTGGATACTTTCCCATGAGTCGATGCCGCAGGCCATCGATCCCCTGTAATCCATAACGCTTTACCCATCGGCTTACTTGACTATGTTCAACTCCATATTTTCTTTGAACGGCATTAGGAGCCATTCCCTGAGTAACTAGACCAATGTAAAACAACTTCTCTTTAATCGTATAGCGAGAACCTTTTCTGCCCATAGAAAAACTCCTCCTTAGGTAGGCAAGCTTTGATTATTTGCTTGTCTACCCAAAGAGGAGTATATCC
>NZ_JAMSKZ010000037.1:0-2101 GCF_023806725.1 Lactiplantibacillus sp. C232 | reverse complement strand
CTCGCTTTCAATTGGTTTTGGTCGACTTGATTGTAGCACAGGACGATATGTCCTTTTGTTGTACATAAAAATAGTGTTGATGGATTTTATCCATCAACACTAAATATCATAGACCCCCTATTTACTGATTACAGTGCGCACCTCTTTAGGTGATCTCGTCAAACAGTTAATATTCTGAAAACACAAAAAAACGTCATTCATCAACGAATGACGTTTGTGACGGTCCGTACGAGACTCGAACTCGTGATCTCCTGCGTGACAGGCAGGCGTCCTAAACCAACTAGACCAACGGACCAATTGCGGGAGCAGGGTTTGAACCTGCGACCTTCGGGTTATGAGCCCGACGAGCTACCAGACTGCTCCATCCCGCGATAATATAATGACCCCTACGGGATTCGAACCCATGTTACTGCCGTGAAAGGGCAGTGTCTTAAACCACTTGACCAAGGGGTCATATTTTTAAATGGTACAACGGAGAAGGAGGGATTCGAACCCTCGCACCGCTTGCGCGATCTATACCCTTAGCAGGGGCACCTCTTCAGCCACTTGAGTACTTCTCCAAAATGGGCCTAAATGGACTTGAACCATCGACCTCACGCTTATCAGGCGTGCGCTCTAAACCAGCTGAGCTATAGGCCCCAAAAAAGCGGGTAACGAGAATCGGACTCGCGACAACAGCTTGGAAGGCTGTGGTTTTACCACTAAACTATACCCGCAGAATACAGATATGGCGCGGGACGGAATCGAACCGCCGACACATGGAGCTTCAATCCATTGCTCTACCGACTGAGCTACCGAGCCATTGTAGCCATTTAGAACTATTAACTTAACGGTCCGTACGAGACTCGAACTCGTGATCTCCTGCGTGACAGGCAGGCGTCCTAAACCAACTAGACCAACGGACCAAATTGCGGGAGCAGGGTTTGAACCTGCGACCTTCGGGTTATGAGCCCGACGAGCTACCAGACTGCTCCATCCCGCGATAATAAGGAGGATGAGAGATTCGAACTCTCGCGTGGTTTGACCCACCTGACGGTTTTCAAGACCGTTCCCTTCAGCCAGACTTGGGTAATCCTCCATATGATGTAACTAGGAAATGTCCACTATTAATAGTAGATGGACCTTGTAGGGCTCGAACCTACGACCGGACGGTTATGAGCCGTCTGCTCTAACCAACTGAGCTAAAGGTCCAAGCTCTAATTCCTATCGCGGCAGGGGGAATCGAACCCTCGACCTCCCGGGTATGAACCGGACGCTCTAGCCAGCTGAGCTACACCGCGATGTGTTAAATAATCGTATATGACTACTTAATCGGGAAAACAGGATTCGAACCTGCGACCCCCTGGTCCCAAACCAGGTGCTCTACCAAGCTGAGCTATTTCCCGTTATATGCACCCAGTAGGAGTCGAACCTACAACCTTCTGATTCGTAGTCAGACACTCTATCCAATTGCGCTATGGGTGCTTCATAAAAGTGCCGAGGACCGGGATCGAACCGGTACGGTTATCACTAACCGCAGGATTTTAAGTCCTGTGCGTCTGCCAATTCCGCCACCCCGGCAACACTTTGGAACAAAGCGGAAGACGGGATTCGAACCCGCGACCCCCACCATGGCAAGGTGATGTTCTACCACTGAACTACTTCCGCATAACTATTCAGTTAATGCCGACTAGAGGATTCGAACCTCCGACCCCCTGTTTACAAGACAGATGCTCTGCCAGCTGAGCTAAGTCGGCATGACGATTAACACAACTATAACATCATATCATGCTCAGTTACATAAATCAACAATAACTTTTGTGAAACTATTTAATTATGAGCCGTGAACAATGAGCCGTGACAGTCTCGAACTGTCGACCCTCTGATTAAAAGTCAGATGCTCTACCAACTGAGCTAACGGCTCATGATGGAGGATACAGGGCTCGAACCTGTGACCCTCTGCTTGTAAGGCAGACGCTCTCCCAACTGAGCTAATCCTCCAATTTCGCATGGCAACGTCCTACCCTCGCAGGGAGCGATCCCCCAACTACTCTCGGCGCTAAGAAGCTTAACTTCTGTGTTCGACATGGGAACAGGTGTATCCTTCTCGCCATCGTCACCA
>NZ_JAMSKZ010000036.1:0-3819 GCF_023806725.1 Lactiplantibacillus sp. C232 | reverse complement strand
ATATGCGCACAATAAAATTAACTTTGAACTTAAAGACGAATACGCCAACAGTCCCGTAGATAAGCAAATACAAATGCAAATTAAAGAGAGTGCGGGGTTAAAACCAGAGAACAGTCCGCAACCAAAACGAACAGAACAACGGAAAAAAACAATCTCAAGAGGAATGCACCGTTGAAGATACCGTCAGAGGCTCATATTTAGATTCTAAGAGCTTTTAATCTGAAACGAATAGTTTTACAAGTGATTGCAATTAAACCCGTAAAACGCACTTTAAAACGCCTTAAATCGCAATCGGCTATCTTAGATATATACCTATGGCAATTGATAGCAGCAAAAAAACGTTGATATAACTGACTTTTATTAAAACGCCGTCAGAAGCTCAAAATTAGCTTCTGACGGCGTTTAGGTTTTTAGGGAATGATTCTAGGCGGTTTGGGAGGAACTGTAGTGACGACCGTTTTTAAGCCGTTATGACCGCTCCCCGAAGCTTCAGCTGAGGTTAATTCTGAACCACGGGTCTGAATTTTGTTTTTTGTTTGGATTTTTGATTTGGTTTTTGGGTCGTTTTTTTGGGTGTTGAATTTTTGAATTTGGAAGGCGAAAAGGGGGGTACTACGACCCCCCTTTTAAGTGCCGAGTGCCAATTTTGATAAAAAAGTGTCTTTAAGCCTTTTATAGCAATGGTTACAGAGTTTTATATCTCGGCGAGTTTTTGGCGAGTTTTTGGCGAGTTTCTAGCGAAATAGATGTGTCCAGCACATATTGTTGACAATAATGTCGCAAAAATGCATAATAGTGGTGTACTTAAATTTAATTTAGTTTGGAGTAAAAAATATGGCTACAAATAAAAAAAGAATTACGGTCAGTCTAACCGAAGACCAATATTCTACTTTGGAAAAGCTTGCAAAAGAAAAAGGTTTTTCTAAGTCTGCGATTCTAGCTTTAGCTTTAGAAGATTATTCAAGAAAGGAATTAGAACAAAAAAAATAAGCGAAAACTCGGCTTGGGCAAGACGAAAGTTTCCGCTAAACATTGTTGTTCTAACAAGGTTATTCTACCATTATGGCAAAAGACAAATCAAGATACTTCACCTTTTTGTTATATCCCGAATCTATTCCAGAAGATTGGAAGTCGAAATTAGAATTAATTGGTGTCCCAATTGCTGTTAGTCCATTGCATGATAAAGATAAAAGTACTGTGCCAGGACAAGAGTTTAAAAAACCACATTATCATGTTGTCTATGTGGCTAAAAACCCAGTTACTGCTGATAGTGTTCGGTACAAAATTAAACAGCTTCTAGGCGATCAGAGTATTGCTAAAGTACAAATAGTCATAAGAAGTATGACAAGTATGTATTTATACCTTACTCATGAGTCCAAAGATGCTATTGAGAAGAAAAAGCATAAATATAATAAACAAGATATTACGTTAATTAATAATTTTGATATTGATAGATATATATCGCTTGATGTGGAAGATAAAGACGATATGTTGAATACTGTGTGCGATTTGATTGACGAATACGGGATAGCTAATATACGTGAGTTAAAGCGTTTTGTCAGAGTTCATGGTAATGAATATGGGCTTCCTAGTATGAAAATAATTAATTCTGTTTTGCGGGCACATACCGCCTTAGTGAGGTTATATTTTGATGCAGTCTATCAGGAACGAAGATATGGTAGAGGCGATATTGATAAAGAAACAGGCGAAATATTGAAGGGTAAAAAATGAAAATGGGAGTTGCTAAATGATTAAAAAATTAACTGAAATGAGTACACATCAATTAGATCAAATATTGAATATTTGGTTGCATAGTAATATTGAAGCTCATAGCTTTATTTCTAGGGATTATTGGGTAGGTAACTATAATTTAGTTGAGAAGATGTTACCTAAATCAGACATTTATGTTTATTATCAAAATGATGAAATAATAGGGTTTCTGGGTTTAGATAATAATTATATCGCTGGTATTTTTGTCAAGACGGAGTCACGCAACAAAGGGATAGGTAGAGGATTATTAAACGAGGCCAAAAAAGAAAAAAACGAATTGACTTTGTCTGTTTATGAAAAAAACGATAAGGCAATGAAATTTTATATGCGTAATGACTTTGTAGTCAAGTCTAAATATACTGAAGAAGAAACTGAGCAAGTATCGTATGATTTATTTTGGAAAAATGCCTGAATCTGAATTTAAAGCTGACTGTATTATGGTCAGCTTTTTTTTGTGGTTAAGCTGACATCAGCTTGCCCTGCTCGGGTAGAGTTCTGCATGAAATGCGCTCGCTATGCAATAGCCCGCCGGAGGTTTTTCTAGCCGGATAATAGGCGCAGAAAAATAGCAGTTCTCCCAGTAGGAAGGGAGAACGCTACTACCTCGTAGAGCCCACACTTTACCTTGTAAAGTATAGTGGGTTATACCTTTTAGGTTTTTGTCATCTACATTGGGGCCTTATTTGTGCAGGTTTCGTGCATATTTGAGGGTCAGTTCAGGTTGATAGGTATATATACTTTGATTGTCTATGGTTAAGCTAGACCCAAAAATTGAGGAGATAAAGTATTATACTTAGTAATTCAAAGTATTATACTTAGAACAAGTAAAGTATTATACTTAGATGGCTAAAAACAACCGAGGCGATTTGAAATGAGTAAAGCTGTCGTGAGACTGGAAAAGCAAAAATTGACAACCATTGGCTCTCTGCAACGACATGTTGAACGTGATTCAGATAAGCATAGCAATCGCGATATTGACATTACTAAATCGCATCTGAACATGGATATGCTTAATGATGACCAGTTGAATAAAGAGTCTAGGAATATCCCCATAGTCAACAAAATCCCCAAAAATAAAGGCTATCATGACCGGGTCAATTACTGGCTAGATTCTTTAAACAAATGGCGCGAACATGATGGCATGAAACCACAGAAATTCCGTAAAGACGCG
Organism: Lactiplantibacillus sp. C232; assembly: GCF_023806725.1. Lineage (NCBI taxonomy): Bacteria > Bacillati > Bacillota > Bacilli > Lactobacillales > Lactobacillaceae > Lactiplantibacillus > Lactiplantibacillus sp. C232. The sequence continues at coordinate 878 of NZ_JAMSKZ010000036.1, read as the reverse complement.
GTTCGTGTCGTCGACTTTGTGGTGACGTCCGACCAAGATTTCTTTGCTAATCTTTCGCCAGAACAAACTAAAGATTATTTTAGAGATGCCACGCGCTTTTTTGCGAAACGCTATGGTCACATGGTCTTTGCAGAAGTCCACATGGACGAAACAACGCCACATATGCACATTGGCCTTGTGCCGATCGTTAAAACGGCCGACAAGGGTTACCGACTTAGCGCCAAACTCAAATTTAATCGCACTGAATTAATTAATTTACAAACGGATTTTGCCAAGGATATGCAAGCACACGGGTGGCAAATTGAACGTGGTCAAGAGCGGTCAACTGCTCAACATGTTGACACTCCACGGTTTAAACATGAACAAGACGAAATAAATCAGCCGTTAATGCTAACTATGTCACAGGCGAAAAGTCTTAATTATCAGGACGTCCCGGGCAAATTTCTGTCAAATGAGCAATTTGAAAAATTGGCGAACCAAGCAGATCGTTATCGCGATTATCCAAAGTTGCAAGCCGAAAATCAGCGTCTAAGTAACAAAGTGAATAACCAACAAACCGCAAATAAAACACTGCGCCGTGAGCGTAATCAACTCACTGCTGAACTACTTGAACAAAAAGAACAAAACAAGGCTTTAGATAAGCATATTGATTGGCTTGAAAAAGAGCTTGAACGGCTGGGGAAGGCACTTGAGCTAGCTAAAAAGACACTTCTCATTGTCGGCAGAACGCTCAAAGGATACCTTGACCCAGAAAAGTTAAAATATGCGCACAATAAAATTAACTTTGAACTTAAAGACGAATACGCCAACAGTCCCGTAGATAAGCAAATACAAATGCAAATTAAAGAGAGTGCGGGGTTAAAACCAGAGAACAGTCC
>NZ_JAMSKZ010000035.1:3226-4536 GCF_023806725.1 Lactiplantibacillus sp. C232 | reverse complement strand
GGCTCACCATGGCAATGATACGTAGCCGACCTGAGAGGGTAATCGGCCACATTGGGACTGAGACACGGCCCAAACTCCTACGGGAGGCAGCAGTAGGGAATCTTCCACAATGGACGAAAGTCTGATGGAGCAACGCCGCGTGAGTGAAGAAGGGTTTCGGCTCGTAAAACTCTGTTGTTAAAGAAGAACATATCTGAGAGTAACTGTTCAGGTATTGACGGTATTTAACCAGAAAGCCACGGCTAACTACGTGCCAGCAGCCGCGGTAATACGTAGGTGGCAAGCGTTGTCCGGATTTATTGGGCGTAAAGCGAGCGCAGGCGGTTTTTTAAGTCTGATGTGAAAGCCTTCGGCTCAACCGAAGAAGTGCATCGGAAACTGGGAAACTTGAGTGCAGAAGAGGACAGTGGAACTCCATGTGTAGCGGTGAAATGCGTAGATATATGGAAGAACACCAGTGGCGAAGGCGGCTGTCTGGTCTGTAACTGACGCTGAGGCTCGAAAGTATGGGTAGCAAACAGGATTAGATACCCTGGTAGTCCATACCGTAAACGATGAATGCTAAGTGTTGGAGGGTTTCCGCCCTTCAGTGCTGCAGCTAACGCATTAAGCATTCCGCCTGGGGAGTACGGCCGCAAGGCTGAAACTCAAAGGAATTGACGGGGGCCCGCACAAGCGGTGGAGCATGTGGTTTAATTCGAAGCTACGCGAAGAACCTTACCAGGTCTTGACATACTATGCAAATCTAAGAGATTAGACGTTCCCTTCGGGGACATGGATACAGGTGGTGCATGGTTGTCGTCAGCTCGTGTCGTGAGATGTTGGGTTAAGTCCCGCAACGAGCGCAACCCTTATTATCAGTTGCCAGCATTAAGTTGGGCACTCTGGTGAGACTGCCGGTGACAAACCGGAGGAAGGTGGGGATGACGTCAAATCATCATGCCCCTTATGACCTGGGCTACACACGTGCTACAATGGATGGTACAACGAGTTGCGAACTCGCGAGAGTAAGCTAATCTCTTAAAGCCATTCTCAGTTCGGATTGTAGGCTGCAACTCGCCTACATGAAGTCGGAATCGCTAGTAATCGCGGATCAGCATGCCGCGGTGAATACGTTCCCGGGCCTTGTACACACCGCCCGTCACACCATGAGAGTTTGTAACACCCAAAGTCGGTGGGGTAACCTTTTAGGAACCAGCCGCCTAAGGTGGGACAGATGATTAGGGTGAAGTCGTAACAAGGTAGCCGTAGGAGAACCTGCGGCTGGATCACCTCCTTTCTAAGGAATATTACGGAAACCTACACACTTC
>NZ_JAMSKZ010000035.1:0-3132 GCF_023806725.1 Lactiplantibacillus sp. C232 | reverse complement strand
CAAAACTTGTTCTTTGAAAACTAGATAATATCAAATATATTTTTTCATAATGAAACCGAGAACACCGCGTTTTTTGAGTTTTTTATTGAAGTTTAATTATCGCTAAACTCATTAATCGCATTTACCGTTAGGTAAATGAGGTTAAGTTAACAAGGGCGCATGGTGAATGCCTTGGCACTAGGAGCCGATGAAGGACGGGACTAACACCGATATGCTTCGGGGAGCTGTACGTAAGCTATGATCCGGAGATTTCCGAATGGGGCAACCCAGCAGTTTTAATCAACTGTTACCACTAGATGAATTCATAGTCTAGTTGGAGGTAAACGCTGTGAACTGAAACATCTCATTAGCAGCAGGAATATAAAGAAATTTCGATTCCCTAAGTAGCGGCGAGCGAACGGGGAACAGCCCAAACCAAAGTGCTTGCACTTTGGGGTTGTAGGACTGAACATTTGAGTTACCAAAGAACTTGATAGTCGAAGGATTTGGGAAAATCCGCCATAGATGGTGATAGCCCAGTAGATTAAATCAAATTCTCTCAGTTCAGGATCCTGAGTACGGCGGAACACGTGAAATTCCGTCGGAATCCGGGAGGACCATCTCCCAAGGCTAAATACTACCTAGTGACCGATAGTGAACCAGTACCGTGAGGGAAAGGTGAAAAGCACCCCGGGAGGGGAGTGAAATAGTTCCTGAAACCATGTGCCTACAATAAGTCAGAGCGCGTTAATGCGTGATGGCGTGCCTTTTGTAGAATGAACCGGCGAGTTATGATCCCGTGCAAGGTTAAGACTAAAAAGTCGGAGCCGTAGCGAAAGCGAGTCTGAAATGGGCGTTTTGAGTACGAGGTTATAGACCCGAAACCAGGTGACCTATCCATGTCCAGGTTGAAGGTGCGGTAAAACGCACTGGAGGACCGAACCCGTGTAAGTTGAAAATTGCTGGGATGAGGTGTGGATAGCGGTGAAATTCCAAACGAACTTGGAGATAGCTGGTTCTCTCCGAAATAGCTTTAGGGCTAGCCTCGGAATTAGGATCATGGAGGTAGAGCACTATTTGGACTAGGGGCCCGTCTTGGGTTACTGAATTCAGATAAACTCCGAATGCCATTGATTCATATCCGGGAGTCAGACGATGAGTGATAAGATCCACCGTCGAAAGGGGAACAGCCCAGACCATCAGTTAAGGTCCCTAAATGTATGCTAAGTGGAAAAGGATGTGGAGTTGCATAGACAACTAGGATGTTGGCTCAGAAGCAGCCACCATTTAAAGAGTGCGTAATAGCTCACTAGTCGAGTGATCCTGCGCCGAAAATGTACCGGGGCTAAGCATACTACCGAAACCATGGATGCGACCATTAGGTCGCGTGATAGGAGAGCGTTCTAAGGGCGGTGAAGCAAGATCGTGAGGACTTGTGGAGCGCTTAGAAGTGAGAATGCCGGTATGAGTAGCGAAAGATAGGTGAGAATCCTATCCACCGAATGACTAAGGTTTCCTGGGGAAGGCTCGTCCTCCCAGGGTTAGTCGGGACCTAAGTCGAGGCCGAGAGGCGTAGACGATGGATAACAGGTTGAGATTCCTGTACTAGTTAAGTGCGTTTGAGCAATGGAGGGACGCAGGAGGCTAAGATGTGCATTCTGTTGGATTAGAATGTCCAAGCAGTAAGTCTTGTGAAGAGTCAAATGCTTTTCACTTTAAGGACAAGCTGTGATGGGGAGCGAAATTTAGTAGCGAAGCGTCTGATGTCACACTGCCGAGAAAAGCTTCTAGTGAGTACTTAACTACCCGTACCGCAAACCGACACAGGTAGTCGAGGAGAGAATCCTAAGGTGAGCGAGTGAACTCTCGTTAAGGAACTCGGCAAAATGACCCCGTAACTTCGGGAGAAGGGGTGCTGATCGCAAGATCAGCCGCAGTGAATAGGCCCAGGCGACTGTTTATCAAAAACACAGGTCTCTGCAAAATCGTAAGATGACGTATAGGGGCTGACGCCTGCCCGGTGCTGGAAGGTTAAAAGGATGGGTTAGCTTCGGCGAAGCTCAGAATTGAAGCCCCAGTAAACGGCGGCCGTAACTATAACGGTCCTAAGGTAGCGAAATTCCTTGTCGGGTAAGTTCCGACCCGCACGAAAGGCGTAACGATCTGGGCACTGTCTCAACGAGAGACTCGGTGAAATTATATTGTCCGTGAAGATGCGGACTACCCGCGACAGGACGGAAAGACCCCATGGAGCTTTACTGTAGCTTGATATTGAGTGTTTGTACAGCTTGTACAGGATAGGTAGGAGCCATAGAAACCGGAACGCTAGTTTCGGTGGAGGCGTTGGTGGGATACTACCCTCGCTGTATGACCACTCTAACCCGCACCACTAATCGTGGTGGGAGACAGTGTCAGGTGGGCAGTTTGACTGGGGCGGTCGCCTCCTAAAAAGTAACGGAGGCGCCCAAAGGTTCCCTCAGAATGGTTGGAAATCATTCGCAGAGTGTAAAGGCACAAGGGAGCTTGACTGCGAGACAGACAGGTCGAGCAGGGACGAAAGTCGGGCTTAGTGATCCGGTGGTACCGTATGGAAGGGCCATCGCTCAACGGATAAAAGCTACCCTGGGGATAACAGGCTTATCTCCCCCAAGAGTCCACATCGACGGGGAGGTTTGGCACCTCGATGTCGGCTCATCGCATCCTGGGGCTGTAGTCGGTCCCAAGGGTTGGGCTGTTCGCCCATTAAAGCGGTACGCGAGCTGGGTTCAGAACGTCGTGAGACAGTTCGGTCCCTATCCGTCGCGGGCGTAGGAAATTTGAGAGGACCTGTCCTTAGTACGAGAGGACCGGGATGGACATACCTCTGGTGTACCAGTTGTGCCGCCAGGCGCATCGCTGGGTAGCTACGTATGGATGTGATAAACGCTGAAAGCATCTAAGTGTGAAACACACCTCGAGATGAGATTTCCCATTCCTTTATGGAAGTAAGACCCCTGAAAGATGATCAGGTAGATAGGTTAGAAGTGGCAGTGCGGTGACGCATGAAGCGGACTAATACTAATCGGTCGAGGACTTAACCAAGTAATTGGTGTTCCGGTTCATATGAAGATATTTGATATTGTCTAGTTTTGAGAGCACAAGTTTCTCAATAGT
>NZ_JAMSKZ010000034.1:0-4903 GCF_023806725.1 Lactiplantibacillus sp. C232 | reverse complement strand
GGATCCACCGAGGGTTCAAAGGACTCCAGGACACCTTGGAAGCATCATTTATTTAAGTTAGATACATATTATATGTACGAAGGCATTTCATTTACACAAGATTCTTGACGCTACCCAGTATCTGGATGCAATATATGTGATTAACTATGCCATGGCTCATCAAAACCAGTATATGACGGTTGATGATTTGAAAAATACAATTCAAGAAATGCTGGTAAATAATAGGGAAAATGGAAAGGAAAATAAGAGTAAGAAGCGGTCAATCATAAAATGGTTCAAACACACTATTAATTCTACTGAAGATAGTATGTTTTACGGAGTTTGGATATTTTCAATGGTTCCGCTGATTATGATTGAGCATAGTATCTATAAACTAGTTAATTGGGGAAGTAAACAGGCGGCATTATTTACCATTCTAATAGTGGCATTTGCTCTGGTGTTCATTGTTTATTTTTGTCATATGTATAAACTTTTAAATGAAAGTGTTGAAAGCGCAAAAAGTTATAAAACTTGGATACTAGACCTTGATTATTACAGTAATGGTAGGAAAAACTTCAGTTATTATGATATCAATATTAATCATGGGGTTTTATCATTAAAACAAAATACAGCTGGTGTAATTACTGTTACAACTATTGGAAATCAGTATTTAATGATTAAGATTAAAAGGTCTGATGGGCGGTTTAATTGGGAGTTTCCGAGAGGGTTTGTTGAACCAGATGAAATAGACGGTAGTGTGGTTAACTATTCAGCAGCAGCCAAACGTGAGTTGAAAGAAGAACTAAATGTAAATTTATCGACTGTAATAAAGACGATTGATTTAGGAGAAGTAGAACCTGATTCTGGGTTGATTAAAAGTTCCATTCATGTTGTACGAGTAGAACTCTCTGAATTGAAAGAAATTAAACTACAGTCCTCAGAGAAGATAGTAGAGTACAGGTTAATGAATGAAGCTAGTCTTACAAATGAAGTTAAGAAAAGAACAATCATCGATGGTTTTACATTAAGTGCGATTACACTTAGCCGAAACATAAAATAAACACTAATCCCCGTACTGGTCTTAATTAACTAGTACGGGGATTTTGCGCGCGTACCTTAAAAACTTTGGTATATCAAGGTTATTAAATCCTATACTCAGCCAATTGCACAAAATGCTTTTCTTTTCTAGCCCTTTTTAGCCTTTTCTAAAAAAAAATAGAACCCTGACAAACGTTGATTTGTCGGGGTTCTTATTTTTTGAATCTGGTCTCTACTGCTTTAATAAGGAGAGTACAGGATTTGAACCTGCGCGCCGGTATTAGCCGGTTCGCCGGATTTCGAGTCCGGTGCATTACCACTCTGCCAACTCTCCATATGGTACTTAATAAGTATAGCATAATTTTCTGCTGGAATAAATATTTATTCAAAAGATTTAAAGGTAGCGTCAAATATTAGATTGACGCTAAGATTTTAAGACGATTAGTCAACAACGTGCAAAATATTAACCGTAATAATGATCAAATGTTGTATCAATTAATTTATCGTGGCTAGCAAGAGGCTTAGCCACGATTATTAAGATTTTAATGCAATATTTAGAATCCGGTTAAATCGATTAATTAAGCATAAAAAAGCCACTTAAAATATAAAATACTTGGATTTACCGCTATACTAAGCCCGGTATAAATTTTATTTATGGGGGGTAACAAATGAATAATAGAGAACTTGGTCGGTGGCAAGAGCATAAACATATTGGCGACTATGGCTGGGGGATTATATTATGTGTCATCATACTCTGTTGTATTGGTATGTGGGCTGTTTACTATGCTTGTCTGCATGATTTAAAAGTGATTGATCCTGTTCGGACGACAATGATGCAGTGTCTCTGGTACCTTGTGGGTGCATTGATAGCGACAACGATGCTTCACCTAAGTGAAAAACAATTGATGCAGTGGGCCCCGATTGGCTATTCAATTGGCATGCTGTTATTGATACTTTTATTGGTCTTCTATAGTCGAGAATATTATGTTCAAACAGGGGCTAAAAGTTGGTTTGCAATTGGTACACTGACTTTTCAACCAGTTGAAGTTATGAAACCGCTCTATATTTTAATGATGGGCCGGTTAATCGTTCAAGATCAACAGTGGGGACCCCACAATAATTTTAATGCGGATTGGCGGTTGACACGTCGCTTAGTTATTTACACTTTTCCAATTATTGTTGCGTTGAAAATCATCAATGATTTTGGAACGACGTTAGTTTTTCTGACAATTTTTATTGGTATGCTCATTGTTTCACCATGCCGGTTTAGTTTTTTGTGGCGTGTGTTATTGGTGGCCGGATCCATTGGGGTTGTTTTAATTTTGTTAGCGACATCGAGCACGGGCCAATCTCTGTTATCTCATATCGGATTTAAATTGTACCAGTTTGATCGCATCAATACGTGGCTTAACCCAAGCAATGGCGTCTCGGATCAAAGCTATCAATTGTGGCAAAGTATGCGAGCGGTTGGGGTGGGTGGATTAACTGGGAATGGTGTAACTCATAACGCTGTTTATGTGCCAGTTAGGGAATCAGATATGATTTTTTCGGTTGTTGGTGAGACAACTGGGTTCATTGGCTGTAGTGTCTTACTTATCGTTTACATGTACTTGTTTTATCTAATTTTTCGCTCAGCATTCGCTAGTCGACGCCGATTTTATGTCTATGTTTCCACTGGAGTAGCCGTAATGCTAGCTTTCCATATGTTTGAAAACATTGGCATGACGATTGGGCTGTTACCTTTAACGGGAATTCCGTTACCTTTTGTTAGTCAGGGAGGTTCGGCCATAATTGGCGATTTTATGGGGGTTGGCTTGGTTCTTGCGACACAGTATCCTAACGTGCGCTCCATTTTTTCGGTACCGAGAATTTTTCACTAAGTAACAGGATTTTTGTGGCAATTAAAGTCCAAATTTCAAGCTAGACAGTACGAGTAATTTGTTTAGAGATAAATAGTTAAGAAAAAGTTACGATTATAAAGGAAACCTAAAAAGTATAAATAATCACTTGTTAATGATTATCATTAGCTGGTTTCTATTGACGGTTAAAGATCTTGAAACTATGATAGCATTGTTGATTACATCAGCAATAAAAATCAGTTGCAATTAGGTGAGGTTACTTTAAGAATATAGGTTATCGCCCAGAAATGTCGAGAGACAGGAATGAGTAAAGCAGAATTTGCCGAATTAAGGCTCTTTCAAGATAACTAGACTAGTTCTTACGTCTTAAAGTGCTAAAACTCAATGAATGCGTCGATGCAAAAATCGTTATCCATTTTAGTTTTTTACCCCATTAGCTGCAATTTGCTAATGGGGTTTTATTTGCCTAAAAACAACTTGAACATGGAAAGGAGTCACCATGACAAGTTTAAAAAGAGGGATTAAAGTACGTTCTGTGGTGGGAACGATGATGTGGCTTGGACTAAGTATTGGAATATTGCTTATGATTGGCTGGTGCATTGCCAAGATGAACCTGCCGCTCAGTCGATTACCCACTCAGGGTTATTTAGATACTACGGGAGGTAAAGACTACTTAACAATGTCACATTTAGTAGCGGCTGCGTTACGAACAACAACGAGACTATTCATTGGAATGGGCTACTCAATATTGTTTTCTTTGATTTTTGGCATATTAGCAGCGCGCTATCGAAGTGCACGCTATGTTATTTTGCCGATTGTTAATTTATTGGAGTCAGTGCCGTTATTGGGATTTTTAACGTTTACAACTGCATGGTTCATGGGATTGTTTCCCAATAATGTGCTGGGTGTTGAGGCCGTTGCTATTTTCGGCGTTTTCACTGCACAGGCCTGGAATATTATGTTGGCTCTCTATCAGTCACTTCGGGTTACGCCCGAAGACTTGATGACAGTGGCTAAGCAATTTGGCTGTAATAGCTGGCAACGATTCTGGCGCTTAGAATTTCTTTATGCGACGCCAAGCATTCTATGGAATATTGTCATTTCTCAATCGGCCGCTTGGTTTGCCCTAGTCGCTTGTGAACAAGCGACGATCGTGGTTCCTAAAAATGAAACATTAGTGCTACCAGGAATTGGATCATACATCCAGATTGCGCTTGATACAGCTAATTTTGGTGCTGTTATTAATGCAGTGATTGCGCTAGTTATCTGTGTGTTATTGGTCAATGTGTTTATTTTTCAACCGCTGATTAAAGGAACGGCACATTATAAATACGGTACGAGTACCGATAGCCAACTACCACAGCAATCGCAAGTCTATGATTTGATGGTTATGGCTAAAGTGCCGCTGTTAGTTAAGCGATTACATCGTCATATCCGGTATTGGTGGTTATATGGTGCTCCAAAGCAATGGCAAAAACTGGGCTTTTCACGGATTATACGAATATTAAAAAAATATACGGTATATTGGCGTATTGCATGGTGGCTAGTAATAGCTGTTGGTCTATATCGCTTGGGTGTATTACTAATAAAATATCTTGATTGGATTAATTTGAGTGTTTTGTTTAAATGGACCTTCCTAACAACTAGTCGTGTGTTGATAGCTGTTTTACTTTCGGCGCTTATTTTTATTCCACTTGCCGTATGGGTTGCTAGTAATGCGCGGCGGTTAAAACTGATTCAACCGGTTGGACAAGTTTTAGGATCAATTCCCGCGGATATTTATATTCCAATTGTTGCATTAATGATTACGTTGACAGGGACGACACAGCATTGGTGGGTCATTCCATTGATAATGACTGGAACTCAATGGTACTTTTTTTTCAACATTATCGCGGGGTATCTGGCAATTCGGTAGCGTCAAGAATCTTGTGTAAATGAAATGCCTTCGTACATATAATATGTATCTAACTTAAATAAATGATGCTTCCAAGGTGTCCTGGAGTCCTTTGAACCCTCGGTGGATCCGC
>NZ_JAMSKZ010000033.1:0-6201 GCF_023806725.1 Lactiplantibacillus sp. C232 | reverse complement strand
CAATATTAAAAGCTTTATCAAGAACCGGCAACTCATCAAAAATATGACTACCGGCCGATTATCAAATGGTCCCGTCGAAGGTGTGAACCGTAAAATCAAGCAAATCAAAAGAACCGCATATGGTTACAAGAACTGGCAAAACTTTATTTATCGAATTCAAAATCAAAATCGAAAAAAAGAACCCAATTCGTAAATGAATTGGATTCTAAATATAACTTCATCAATACCGGTTGACAGAGACCCATTTTTCCAAAATAAGAGGCCGTTTTCCGCATTGTATCGATAGACGGTTTCTTATTGCCAGATTCCATCTTAGTATACATGGAATAACTAATCCCTATGCCTTCAGCTGTTTCCACTTGAGTTTGTTTTAGTTCTTGTCTAGCCTTTCGTAAAGTATTCTTAAATAAGCACCTCCATCACTAGGAGTGTTAGTCAACACTTTTAGTAAAAATACTTATTCCACTCTTTTATTTCACTATAAGTGATAGTATGCTATAAATAAATACAAGGAGTGAAAAAGATGACTAAAGGACAACGCATAGCTGAAATGCGTAAACGTAAAGATGAAAGTCAAAATGTACTTTCTAAGGTTCTTCACGTTAGTCCAAGTACTATTGGAATGTGGGAAACCGACCAACGTGCAATAAAAGACGAAGATTTATCCAAATTAGCAGACCACTTTGGTGTTACCACAGATTATATACTAGGGAGAAAGGTTGATTTGGGTAATGTGCCTGTTGCTGCACATATAGATGGCGACTTTGAAGATTTATCCGATGAGGAACGTCAAGAAATAAATGACTACATCGAGTTCAAAAAAGCGCAATTCAAAAAACGCAAAGAGAATGAGAATAAGGACTGAGGCTTTTGGACAAAATCGAACAATTGATGGCAAAGTATCCGGATATTAATTTCTATTTTGAACCAATGCCTATCAAGCTCGGCGGAATAGCCATCGAAAATCAAGTCACAATTAATTCTAAAAAAGTAAAACTGAACAGTTTCAATGGTTATTGGAAGAAATAGGCCACGTTAAAACATCAGTCGGTGATATCAGTGACTATGACTCCCTTTCCAATATGAAACAGGAACATGAAGCACGCACTTGGGGGTTTAAACAACAAATGACACGCTCACAGTTAGATAAACTAAGAAAGTGTTATGCTGAAAATGATTATGAGTTAGCCGATGATTTGGGAATTCAAGTTGATTACTTACATGAAGTTGGACAAAGTTACGGACTACATTACAAGCATGTTCGCTAATTAATTTAGTATTTTCTCTAATAAATTGGAATGAAGGAATCTACCATGGCAAAAAATTGCGACGTATGCGGTAAAAAGATTAGCTTTGTATCGGGAGTTAAAGTGAAGAACGGTAATATTTGTGATACTTGCGGAGAAAAAATTGGTTTAAACTCCAGCATGGCGTCTTTAGCTGTTGCAGAGTTATTAGACATTGATGACATAAAGCAAGCACAACTTAACAATATTGAAATTGATCCTAAAAAAGTATTGTCTACCTATAAGCAAAATACTAAGAATGGCTTAAAAGAACCAATCTATTCAATTATCTCTAACTCTCAAAATCAAGTTCTACATATGGAAAAATCCGAATCAATCTCTGATTCTAAACATTATTGCGCAATATGTGGAAAAAAAGTTGGATGGTTATCTAGTTCATCCCTACAAGATGGTAAAATCTGCGATACTTGTGGAGCAAAAATAGGGTTAGACAATAGTGCCGATGCAAATATAGTTGCCAAAGCTTTAACTATTAAAGACGTTGAAAAGTACAACACATCTCACACAAAGATTAATATCAAGCAAGCTATATTCGATAGCAAAACTGAATATGAGAAATTGCTCATCACTTTCAAAAAAGAAGGCAATGGTCATGTTGGCAAAGTGTACATGGATAACAAACGACAACAGTTTTTGATTAAGCAAACATTTACCGAACACTTAGATGATACTCCACCTACACTTTACAACTACAGCGATTTAGAAAGCTATGATCCAATTGAAAATGGTACTACCATTGAAAAGAAACATGGCCTATCTCGTACGATTGCTGGTGGTTTAATTGCTGGCCCGACCGGTGCAGCACTTGGCGCTTTTTCAGGTAACAAAGCTTATGCGGCTGTTTCGAAAGTCTCAGTTGTCTTATACTTTAGCGGAGATCATCGTGTTGAAGCGGTTCTACTAAATACCGATACTAAAACGGATAGTGGTGAGTACCATGCCGTAAAACAGCTATTACTACGATTCTGTCACGAATTAGATAATATTATTGCTGAAAATAACAATGCTGCTAACACTGCAACATCAGCGCCTACTATTTCAACAGATACTGATCAATTAAGAGACTTAAAAGGACTGCTTGATGATGGCGTCATCACACAAGCAGATTTCGATGCTAAGAAGAAACAAATCTTGGGACTATAATATTATCAACTTACTAATGAATCGAAGGAATCTATCATGGCAAAAAATTGCGACGTATGTGGTAAAAAGATTGGTCTACTAACCATTAATCTTAAAACAAAAAATGGATTAATATGTGGCGACTGTGCAGAAAAAATTGGGTTGGGAATCGACTTTAAATCTGTATCTGTCGCTGATTATCTCACCATTGAAGATGTTAAAGAACATCAAAGCGCACATACTAAAATTGACGTCAAACAATATTTAGCTGATTTAAAAACTAAAGAAAAAGAAGCACGTATTGACGAAAGGAACGAGAAAAAATCAGAAAAAGATGCTAAGAAACAGGCTTATAAGAGCGAAAAACAACTGTTTATGGAGCATGGTGCGCGTGTTGCAGGAAAAATGCATGCCGACTTCAAGGATAAAAAGGTTCTATTTGACAAAGAGTTCTTAGTTGACCCAAAAACGGTTCCATTTAAGGACATTGTTTCCTATACTCCGACTACGGGCGGACATAGTGTTAGCAAGCATCATCGTGGCGCAAGAGGTATAGCTGGTGGCCTCATTGCTGGACCTGTTGGCGCTGTCGTTGCTGCTTCGACGGGTGGTAAAGATTACGACGTTATCAACGATGCTCACATTACCGTCAGTTTTAAAGATGGAACTACCAGGACCTTAAAATATGTAAACGCTGATTATAAATCTGATAGCCTATTGCTCAAGTCTTTAATGAACGACTATAACACTGGTATTTCGATCCTAGAAGCCATTATTGCGACAAATCAACAAGATATGTCTTCCATAACGGATTCTGCTAATGCCAATGATCAGCCAGACGTATCGATGACGGCATCTGATACTAAGCCGACTAGCAACCAAACCATCGATGCTGATGAATTAATAAAACTTAAGAGTCTTGTTGATGATGGCGTCATAACACAAGCAGACTTCGATGCTAAGAAGAAACAAATCTTGGGACTATAATATTATTATCAACCACTGGCTTCTATCAGCTAGTGATAACGCGAGTGTAGTTTAGTGGTAAAACGACAGCCTTCCAAGCTGTAGTCGCGGGTCCGATTCCCGTCACTCGCTTTGTATCATAATGCACGTCACCGTAGACGATAATACGGAATAAAAACAGTTCAAAGACAAAATGTAAACAATATATTTTAATAGATTAGTAATGTTCGTGTTCTAAACCCGTCGATTTCGACGGGTTTAAAAATGGAGGTTAATACAATGGCACTTGATAGAGAAATAATTAATGCAAACGGAACATAAGTTGAAGCATTTAGAAATAATGACATAGATGCAGATTTCATCAGTATTACTGATATTGCAAAATACAAAAATCAAGATAATCCAAATGATTTAATTCGCAACTGGATGCGATCGCGAAATACTATTGAGTATCTTGGCCTTTGGGAACAAATGAAAAATAATAACTTTAATACTGATAATTATCAGGAACTGCTCAATGAATCGGGTTCAAATACTTTTGTACTATCTCCCGCCAAATGGATTAAAGAAACAAATGCTATTGGTATTATTTCAAAATCTGGTCGCTACGGTGGTACTTATGCTCAATCTGATATTGCTTTCGAGTTTGCTTCCTGGGTATCACCTGAATTTAGATTATACTTAATTTCGGACTATCAACAGTTAAAACAAAGTGAATCAAGCCATCTGAATTTAGACTGGAACGTAAACCGAACACTTTCAAAAATCAACTATCAGATCCACACAGATGCAATTAAAGAGAAGCTCATCCCTTCTACTGTGTCAAAGAAACAAGCTGGTTATAAATACGCAAGTGAAGCAGATAGATTAAACATGGCACTCTTTGGAATGACCGCTAAACAATGGCGTAGTAGTGGAAAAAGAGGCAATCTCCGTGAAAGCGCCACATTAGAGCAATTGACAGTCCTAGCCAACCTAGAGAGTATGAATGCAGAGCTTATTAAAAATAACGTCTCAGAGTTCGAACGGACTATGCGATTAAATAATATGGCTAAGGACCAGATGGCAACATTATTAAAAAATAGTACTAGTATGAAACAGCTTAAAAACTTAACAGCACATAATTCACCAAAGAAACTTAATTAAGGGCATTAGCCCTTTTATTTAAGCCGCCAAAAGAACGTACGTTCGCTAAGTACTCACGGTTCAAATACGGTACATTTTGATATTCAAGAATAATTGAAAGGAGGCCTTATAATCATGGATTTTAGCAATCGTATAGAAGTCATAGAACACCTAAAAGATGATTTGGAATCTACAAACTGCAACTTTCTTAATACAGATATTCCCTTCCCAACAGATAAAGAAAGTTATCAACAGTTTATCCACACCATCAAATTTATGGACTCAACTATTACGGACTACGAACGTACAAGAAAGGAATGAGCTAAGTGCCACGTAAATGGACTCCACTTAAACGCTACCCCGGTGTTTACTCGTATCCAACCCAGAAAGGTAAACGTTATGGGACAAGGCGCAAGTATAAATCAAGTACTGGCAAGTCGGACTATTGGAGTAAGTCAGGATTCTTAAGTGCAGCCGATGCCGACTTACTTTTGAAAAAATTTGAGCTAGAACTAGCCACCGACAAAGTTGGCCAAATTGAAGGGCATAAAGTCACAGTAGACGCTTACTTCTGGCGAATCTATGACCGTAAAGTAAAACTCAACATCTGGCGGCCCATCACTTCTAGGAGCATGAAAAATTATTACAAGGAATGGTTTCAAGCGCCCTTTGGGAATGTCAAGCTTGATGAGCTCAGTCGCTCCGCCTACCAAGAATTTATTGATAGTTTAGCCGAAAAGGATCTTGCCAAAAACACGGTTGAACGAATTAACAGCGTGATGCAATTAATCATGAATGATGCCGAAACTAACGACATCATTTATAAAAATAAATTACGCCATATGAATATCAATGGTAAAGCACCGCGTGACCAGTCTCTATCTAAGGATGATTTTGATGCGTACATGAAGTACGCTAAGGAACATCTGAGTCGCTATGACTATAGTATGATCTATATGCTAACTCTTGGAGAACGTCGCGCGGAGTTAATGGGTCTGCGAACCCGTTCATCATTTCAATTTGAATTTGATGAGGTTAATCAACGTGAGGTCTGTGCCATTAAGTTCGACATGGGACGAACCTCGGAGGCCAAAGATGGTGGCCCGTTAAAGACGCCATCCGCATACCGAACAATCTGGGTCTACGGTGAAATGGTCGATACGATTCGGTTTGCTATTAAAGCATCAGATAATATCCTGATGAACTTAGGAAAACCAGTTCCACAGGATCACTTTCTATGGCTGAATCCTCAGACAGGTAATCCATTTCACCCGGCACAACCTTCAACGCTCATGAAGCGATTATCAGGAAAATGTGGGATTAAAGTTCATCCCCATCAGTTGCGTCATTACTTTGCTACTCGCGCAAAATCAGACCGCCTATCCGACTCAGATGTTATGCACTGGTTGGGACACGCCAATATCCAGCAAACTAACGACTACACCCGTGCTTCAAAAGAAGGTGCCATGAATGTATTTAACGGGATCAAAAACGACATTTGAAATTCTGTACCACCCGCTGTGCAAAATAAAAGAGGCTGTGACATAAGTCTCTAGAAACAAAGCAGGTCTGGAAAAATCTTCGGATTTTTCCAGACCTGTTTTTGATATAATAGAAAATAAAAAAAGAGCATCGGTCGCACCCGATACTCTACGAAATTATCCTCGAAAGGACATTCCTA
>NZ_JAMSKZ010000032.1:0-8098 GCF_023806725.1 Lactiplantibacillus sp. C232 | reverse complement strand
GGGAATGCCTCCTGTGATGTTTTCTGTGGTTACTAAATATCATAAGGGAAGGCATTCCCTATTTCTATACAATTCAGAAATCTTTTATGCATTTACACAAGATATTTTACGCTCTCGTTCTATGGCGTTTATACCTTTTTAGGTGTTTTTGCAACCGCGACCTTTCATTTCAACACAATGCAAACTGGTCTCATCTTTATCACTTATGGAAGTGCTAATTTTGTTGCGAGTTTCTTTGCCGGTAAACTTATATCATTGCTTGGTAAAAAACAGAGCGTTACAATTAATGGCTTAGTTTCAGCTACATTAGTCTTATCCTTAGGCATCTGGGGACAACATTTAGCAGTATTGCTGATTATTCTGGTTGTGCTCGCCTTATCTCAAGGCTGGGGTGTCACTGCATTAACTGCGACAATCGTTAATATTGTGCCATCTAATCGTTCAACCATCATGTCATTTAATAGTGCTTTTTTATACTATGGCTTAACGTTAGGATCTGCCGCTGGCGGCCTGCTTTTAACTAAAATTGGCTTTTACGCAGTGACGATTGCAGCGGCCACGGCCTTATTAGTCGCAGTATTGATTGCAAATGCACTTAGCCACTATTCGGATTAGCTTTGAGCCAATCAGCTTTTAATGCGTATTAAAAAAACTGCTCCGAAGATTCCTGCGAGCAATTTTTATGATTGTTAAAAATAGTGGCTAATAATGACGTCCTATACTTAGTCTAAGCGTTGACCAATCGACTACGCCAACTGTAACGTTTCAAGGTAAGCCTTCCCCCATCGATCCATTGCTTCAACGATTGGAACTAGTGATACTCCAATGTTCGTTAACTCATAAACTGAATGATTAGCGACCGTTTGTTGACTCACAATCTGATCCGCAACTAATTCCTTTAGTTGCATCGCCAACATTCGACTGGTACAGCCCGGCATGCCTTTTAATAAGGACGAAAAGCGCTGCGAACTCCCCATTAATCGACAGATAATAATTGATTTCCATTTACCCGACAAGATACTCAAAGTTGTATCCAATGGACAAAATTCTTCATGTCGCCGACTGTTCTCAATTGGTGTAATTATACGCATCTCGCCACCTCCATCGAAAATTGTATCATAATAATATTCTTGGTATAACTGAACTGTTTAATATTATTAAGTGACCAAACAATGATTACCACTACATCAACCACACCGCTATTAATAAAACAAGCAGCGCCCAAAATTTGGACGTTGCCTGTTTTAATTATTACACATCACGCGACTAATACGCGCATGTCAATCGCTACGTCAATAGGATAACCTGTTTTAACGTGAAAGCAAAGTCAACATGCCAACCATGGCCAATGAATTATTGATAATGTGCAAGGCGATACTATAGCGAATATCGTTGAACCACACGTACGTAAAAGTCAGCACGACGGCGATCGGTAAGTAGGCTAGTAGCGCAGGGCTAAACGATAACGTATGGGCAAGGGCAAATACTAAACTCGCAAAAACTAATGCAACCGTGAAACTCACCCAATTTGTGACCCGCGGAAATAACCAACGATACATCAGCCCGCGGAAAATCAGTTCTTCGACAATCGGTGCCAATACTGCCATCATGACAACATTAATGACTGGACTAGTAGTAAATACCTTATCCAAAATCACTTGGTTTTCAGGGGTTTGTTTCACGATAAGTCCCGCCAACACGTTACCTAACTCAACCAGGATAAATAGGCCCACTATCGTTAACACCGGACGTGTCGGTCGTGATAAACTGGTCACGATTGGCGCTTGACGACGATAAATCGTTACCAGCCACCAAATGAGTGATCCGAGCAAGACTAAACTTGCCACTCCGGCAATTAGTGTTGCCGTGGCCGAGAACCCATGTCGAATTGCTGGCATCATCGTTGGAATCATAGCTAGTTGATATAGTGCGAATAGACCAATTAGTTTAACGATATTGAGGAGCCAGGTGACCGTTCGATTAGTTGAATGCGATTTTGACATATTAAGCCTCTTCTCTATATTTTAAAGTGTATTGGAGCATCTTCTATTGATGTCATTTTAACGAGCCGAATATTTTTTCCTTCCGACCTTAACAGCAATAATTCATTATTAATGATATATCAAACACACCCCAACTATCACCTAGAACCATTCCCTATCTAGAGAAATTTGACGACCTACATGAATACGAACTACAACAATACACTGTTCAGATTAGCTACCGAATAAGTAAGCTAATTGTCCCAACTTTTTAGTGTGAGTTCTGTTCTATACAACTTAAAAAGTAACAATCAATAACTTCTTAATTATCCAATAATGGCAACTCACGAGCGGCTACCTCAGCATAAGGCTTACTCTTGAGCCGATGGTAATCACCAATCAAATAAAAATCATGTCTAGCACGCGTCACTGCCACATTCAATAAATTAGGTTTACTAAATGCCCAGTCAGCGCCACCGTCAGTATCTTGGTCAGTTCCAATAATTAGGAAAACAACATCGGCTTCTTTACCTTGAAATCTGTGAACAGTGCCAACATGTTCTTGCAACCATTTCTTAGAAATCGCACCGTCATTAAATTCTTTTGGCAACTTGTTAGTAATACCGTTGACCACTGCACGGAAGGGGGAAATAACAAACATTTGATCCAAACTTTTGCCTTCATCACGCCGCTTTTTCATTATTCGTGCCAAAGCAGTCACATTTTCAGGGACGAATTGTTGATTCGTTGCTTTTCCTTTTGAGTTAATCCAGCGACTACGTTCAACCTGAGACAGCTTCGTCGGCTTTCCCTGAACCATCTTATTCTCATAAGAAATTTCATTTGCAATTTCAAACATCGGTGAATCACAGCGACGATGAACCCATAACGGTATTCCGACCCATGTATGATTGGACCTATGCATACCATAAATACTACCTTGATCCGCAAGTTGCTGCACAGACGTCGTCGGCAGCAAATATTGTTCTGATACTTTGAAATCACGCGCAATCGTTCTTAACGTCGCCTCATTAGTCGTCACAACCGGTTCAATTTGCGCAGGATCGCCAATCGCGACTAGATGTTTTGCACGCCACGCGATACCAACCGCAGAAGCCGGCGTCGCTTGACCAGACTCATCAATATAAACATTATCGATAGTGTTCTCACCAAAATTGGCAAACATCCGTCCAACACTGGCCAACGTCGTACTCATAACCGGAATCAACAGTTGCATAATTTGAAAACCAGCAGTTAGGGCCAAAGTATCTTCAGCAAAGACTAGCTTATCCTGATGCGCGAAAAACTCCCAAGCGTTCGATATTGGAACACGTGCCTCACAAATAAATACCTTCCGTAGCCGCATTGCAGCAATGAATAATCTTGCACGCTTGTTCTGGAGAACCCTACTATTGTTCGGCAAAGCCTGTTGGCGTTTCTCATTCGTCTGTCTCCAGAAGTCATCATTAAAAACAACGATTCCCTCTTTTTTCAATTGTTTTTGGATTGGTTCAACTTCACGAATGATTTTTTCCTGCTGTGCAATTAAATGAACAACATGCCGGCGTTCTTTTCGCCGATCTGCTACTCGTTCATTGAGTCCTTCAATTTTTTTATTCAAATTAGAAATATGAAATCTTAGACTATCATGTGTTGGCGTTTCGTGTTGCCAGAAAATCAAAAATCTTTTTTTCGGTAATGTTACTAATCTATGCCTTGTATTCTCAATTTTTTGTGTCAAGTTAGCGATTTCTTGATTTAGTACCTCAATCCCCTCGTCTACAACTTTCAACTCAAGGTAAGCCTGATCAACTACGGATGGATTGGCCCGCTCAACGATTGAAATCATTCGATGTAATCGCGCTTTTTCCTGATGAACTGCCTCCAATGCCGTATTAAAATTCTGTCGTGCATCCGCCCAACTATCCGAGTATACACTTAACTGTTTCTTTAATACGCCATGATTAATATGTTTAAATACCTTTTGCTGATTGGCCTTACTCCCCATCGGAACCGCAAACATTCCCCAAGAGTCCGCTGTCTCCAAAATGCGATTCGCTAAATCGCTAAAGTAGTCAATTTCTTCTAGCTGAGTCCGATACTCATCTTGTTTCTCACGATTCTCGTTAGGATACTGTCTGATTTTGTTACGACTCGGAAATTCCTTTGAAATATTGGCAACCGCAGAATTATTATTGCTCGTCACCACAATACCGTACCCTTGTAGGGCAGGAATTAATTCATAGGCATTATACTTACAGTTAGAAAACAACTCAATGGGTTTAATTCTCCGAAAGCCATCCATTGGCTTTTCCAATTGTGCCATTACTTTAGCTTGTTGTACGATCGTATCGGCAAACACGTCTTGTAATAGCGTTGTTTTTCCGGTCCCCGGTGGTCCATTCACTGTTTTTAGATCAGTCTTAATTGGTCCCTTGTCACGAATCACATTGACTGCCACCTGCTGCATCAATGACTGAAAGTACTTTTCAGGTCCAGGCCACCGCCCATCTGGTAGATTTTCTACATCCAATAATTTTGAAATAAAATCTCGATTCTGATCCACTTCTTGCTTTGTCGCAATATCAGGATTTAAACCTAAATACTTCAATAGTAATGAATCGTCCGCAGACGCCTGCAATACACGCTCAATATCCTCAGTATAGAAACTATTTAACATCGGGGGTTCATCTTGGATTTGAAAGAGTCCCCGCAACTGACTGACGTTACGTGTACCTGCTAACTTAAAAGTCTTCAGTACAATCTGGTTAGCCAGTGCCAAACACTCAGCTAAGTCGGCTCGTTTTCGATCAATAACTTCTTCTAGTTGTTGCGACAATTGGCTCTTGAAGTCATCATATTGTTGACCATGCATCGCTTCCTCGATATTTTCTTGCCGAAGCTTCAAATAAAAATAAGCTGCATAAGGTACCTCAATCTTTTGAAAGGACCAGTCGCTATTAACGATTAATGCCACACTATAGCCCTTAGCAGGATCACGATTTTGAACCATTTCCGTATCTCTAAAACGAATATTTTGAATGCTATCTCGTAAATCTTGTTTTTTATATGCACCTAAGTACAAAAGTGAAATCGTCACATGTTGATCACTTGATTGATTATTTTGAGATATTTTTTCATTTATTGTACCTGATTCACGCTTCTGATACGCTGTTTTTCGTATGTCTCCACTAAACCATTTAGCCTTCTTGTCAAGCTCACCACCACTAATTTTTTCAGCTAAATCCCAAGCTCTTAAAATCTGATTAGCTTGCTTATTCTTCACCCTAAAATCCTCCATAAATTCATAACGATACGCCTACCGCTTTCTTCGCCAAATCACTAGGAACAATAATAATCCCCAGAAAACCAGACCTTCCAGCTTCTCCCGATGGCTTGTTTTGGCAATGCTTACAGTAATATGCTTGGTTTGAAATAATTTCACCCGTTGCTCCCCCTTCTCTAAATTTAATTACATTCATTGTACAGTTCTTTCACTTATCCTGACAACCTAAGCTAACAATCAACCTACCAATTTTTAGTTAGTCATTCAACAAAAAACAGAACGCTAGATTATTGCACCTCCAAATTAGTTGTCATTCAATGTTAAGAAAATACAAACACTTAGCAACCTTTACGTTTAACCACGAATTCGCTCTAACAAACTGAATGCATTATAATTAACAAGCAATTAATTTATATCGATAAATCATGTTTTTATATTAAATAGTTTATTTAAATAAGTTATTTCTTAAATTTTTTATTTAAAAATATAAATTTTACGTTTAAATATTATACAATACGTTCATTGGGAGACTATAACATGCCAGCAAAAACACAAAACAACTTCATTCGAAGACTAATTAACCTTCGTGACAGTCGGAATTGGTCAAAAACTGAGGTGGCCAGGAAATTAGGGTTGAGCAGTATGCAGCGATATGCCAACTATGAATATGGCACGAATGAGCCAGATTTGAACATGCTTAAACAGATTGCAGATCTATATGATGTGACAACCGACTACCTGCTGGGTGAAGATAGCGCATCTAAATGGATTGCTAGAAAAGATACCACTGACTTAAAAGACTTTCTCACAGCTCATGTGGATTCGATGACATACGGAGGCGAAGCACTTACGGAAGAAGAACGCCAACAAGTACGAGTAGCAATGGCCGTCATCTTCTGGGAATAGGGCTAAACGCGACTAACGCCCCTTATGATGAAGTATCTTAATGTTCGAACCAAGTTACTACGGACACGCTTATGGAAAGCTTATTTATCGGCTAGAATATTGGTCACCTTTGTTTATTTATACGAAAAATAAGCCTATCAATACGGGGATTAATGGTTTGGGTAGGCTTCAACAACTTATGTCCAATAAACTGATCGACACGAAAAGCTGTTAATAAAGGGAGGAACTTCAACATGAAGTCAAAAAATTTAGCACTTACTAACGGGATTGTAGGGCTAGTCGGCGGCATTATTTTATTATTCGGGGGCTGGTTTATTGCTGGTGGCATTGTTAGCGATGCTGCCACTGGATCAGTATCTAATACATCAGGTGCGGCCGCTTTCCTAAACATTTTGAAAATTGCTATTTTAGCATTAGGAATTATTGCATTAATTTATTATAAAGGTGATAAGCGTGTCGGTACTGCATCAGGCGTTTTACTAATTGTCGGCGGCGCAATCGCGCTTATTCCATTCTTGGGTTGGATTGGCGGAATTCTCGCAATTATTGGTGGATCTTTATACTTAGCTTCATTAAAGCATTTTAGCCAACCACAAGCGTAGTCTGATCTGCAATCAGTTAGTAATATCAGCCCTTAACTGGGCTTTTATTCAGGTCTAAAAAGAACGTGCGTTCTAATCGTAAAAAGCTATCTGAGGGTGCCGCTCTGATCTACTCTCATAATCATGATATGAAAAAAACTGCCTTCGCAGATATAACTTCGAGGGCAGTCTTTTTGTACATCGTGTCTTTGTTGGTTCTGGTTTACGCCCATATGAGAACAGATACCCTCTCAGTTTATGAGATTAATCAACTGCGGTTTGGTACAAATAAATAAGTTTTTAACTCTCAATGACTGTAGGTACTATTTTTAAAATTATTAGGATACAAATTTTATGGACGCTATTTCTAAAGAAGGTGAAATTCAATCAGATCATCTAAATAATCTCCTGCAACATAATCTGTGGTGTGATTTTTCTTTCCTTTGCCAACTTTCTGATTCTAGCCAGAAACTGCTTCTGGTCAGTAAATTCAAGTTTCACAGTAGGACCTCCATATACGCTCTAATCTCTTCTTCTACTTTAAATATTCTTGCGTACGTCATTAATTGGCGGAGATTTTTTCCTTTCCGATGGATATAACTATTCATTGCTTGTTTAATTGTCTCAGCATCAGACCTATCTCGCGTTCGCAGGATATCACACAAGGTACGCTCAACATCGTAAACCTTAACTAGATGTCCACCAGGAGTTTTAGTTGTTGTTATACCAATTTCATAAAGCTCCTTTTGTTGCCGATAAATCTTGATTGGTGCATCGTTTTTAGTACTATACGCGTATGGCAACGGAAAGTTCATTTCGTAGGTACTTGGCGTTCGATCAATCATTCCATAAAGGAAAAGTGCTGTGTCTTTGAAAAAGATACCTTTCGAAAGGCTATACTGTAGTGCAGCAATATCGTCGCCAAACTCAAGTGGATCAATATAAACACCCGGTGCTAATCTTTCTAGCTGTCCATGAGCATACATGCTGCGTAACACCCTAGGTGAGATACCCATTGAATTAGCAGTTTTAGACGTAATTTGACCACCATTCTTATTCAAGTACGCAATGATTTCTTCTCGTTGGCCCATTGGTTTCACCTCAATCTAAAAGTCCGTTTTATACTCAAGTTATAACATATAGTGAGTATAAAACGGATAAATTGATTTAGGACTTTGGGAATTTCCTGTTAGTCATAATTTTTTGGGCCTATGATATTTAGCGTCGATGGATAAAATCCATCAACACTATTTTTATGTACAACAAAAGGACATATCGTCCTGTGCTACAATCAAGTCGACCAAAACCAATTGAAAGCGAGTGTCAGATATGTCCCAAGACCA
>NZ_JAMSKZ010000031.1:0-8197 GCF_023806725.1 Lactiplantibacillus sp. C232 | reverse complement strand
ACTTTATTTATCGAATTCAAATTGAGTTCAAAATCAAAATCGAAAAAAAGAACCCAATTCGTAAATGAATTGGATTCTAAATATAACTTCATCAACACCGGTTGACAGAGACCCTTTTTAAACGGTGCGATGCATACTTCGTTCGATGACTAATAAAATGACGAACCAAACGACTGAACCGATGACTGCCCAACGGTTGACTTGATCAAAGCACAAGACGACCGTCACCGCGATAAAGAAGGCCAAGGTCGCGATGTTGGTAACAGGGAACAGGGGCAGTTTAAACGGATTATGCGTACTGTCAGTGGTTCGTTTGTAAACGTAATGGCACACCAACAAGGCACACCAAACAATGATGAAGTTGGTTGTTGCCACGTTAGAGATCAACGTGAAGACGGTACTTGGAATCACGTAATTCAACGCCACGATCACCAGTAAGATCAATGATGAGAATAACAATGAGCGGGCGGGAACGTTGTAACGATTGACCTTTCCCATCCATTTCGGCGCGTTGTCACCGTGCGCAAGTGTAAATAGTGTTCGACTCGTACTGAAGATGGCACTATTACAAGCCGAGAGCGCCGCGGTCAGAACCACGAAGTTGATAATGCTGGCCGCGGCTTTGATCCCAACGTCGCTGAAAACTTGCACAAAGGGTGACTGACTGGTCGTGATCTGATCCCAAGGATAAATTGCCATGATCACGAATAAAGCGCCCACGTAGAAGAATGAGATTCGAATGGGTAAGCTATTGATGGCCCGTGGTAATTCTTTTTCTGGGTTTTCGGCTTCCCCAGCTGTAATTCCGACCATTTCGATGCCTGTAAACGCAAAGATAACGAGCGAAAATGACATCAAGAAGCCCTGGACGCCTGTTGGGAAGAAGCCCCCGTGACTGACCAAATTTGTCACCGAGACCGTTTGCCCACCGACATGGGCCGATGAACCAATCAAGATAGCCCCCGTCACGATCAAAGCAATGATAGCCACCACTTTAATCATCGAAAACCAATATTCTAGTTCGCCAAACGCACTGACGGAGAGCATATTGAATACTAATAAAATCAAAATAATTATTAAGGGTGTCACCCACTGCGGGATCCACGGAAACCAGTAACGAATGTAGATACCACTAGCAGTCAAGTCAGCCATAGCTAAACTGATCCAGCAGAGCCAATAGGTCCACCCAATGGCAAACTCGAAACGTTTACCTAAATATCGATTAATGAATTCTAGAAACGAATGTAAACGCGTATCCGACAATAATAGCTCGCCCAGTGCTCGCATCATCAAGTAACAGAAGAAACCGCCAATGGCATAAGCCAACAAGATCGACGGCCCCGCCTGTTTGATTGCTGAACCGGAGCCTAAAAAGAGCCCGGTTCCAATCGCGCCACCAAGCGCAATCATCTGCACGTGACGGCGTTTTAGTTTACGGGCAAGTTGCTGATTTTCCATATGACCTCAACTTTCCTTTAATCCAATTTGATAATAATTTTCATAAAAATACAGATTTTTTCACGTCCATTCATTTTATGATAAAATAATCCGCCGTGCAACTTTTGCCACCGAAGGCAACCGTAAAAAACGGGTTTTAATTGCCATGCAGGATTTTTTCTGGTATCTTTAATTACTTTGATTATTACTGGAATACCAGTCATTAGAGCTAAAGGAGTTTACTTATGCCAACTAAAACAACTGATACTTTCTGGAAACGATTCTTCAAGGGCGTCGTCATCGCCCTCGGCTTTATTTTACCGGGCGTCTCAGGTGGGGTTCTCGCCGCCATTCTCGGTATTTACGAGCGACTATTGGGCTTTATGGCCCACTTCCGTCGTAACTTTAAACGGGACTTCTGGTACTTTGTCCCCGTCGGATTAGGAGGCATCGTCGGGATTGCCCTGCTTTCCGCCCCGCTGGAATACTTACTTGCACACGCTCAGGTGATCGTTCTCTGGGGGTTCGCAGGGGCCATCATCGGGACCTTACCAGCCCTGATGAAAACTGCAACTAGTCGGGCGCCACGTGACTGGCTCGACGGAGTTTGGTTCTTCGGGACCTTCATTATTAGTGCCGGTCTACTTTACTTTATGAGTGAGCTGTTTGGGACCTTGCCCGCTAACTTTGGTGGTTTCATCGTTGCGGGAGCGCTGATTGCCTTGGGCGTCTTAGTGCCGGGACTGAGTCCTTCCAACTTGCTACTTATTTTAGGCCTTTTCACACCCATGCTGACGGGCTTTAAAAGACTAGATATCGTAGGCGTCTACTTACCGATCGCCATCGGTGGCATCCTGGCGATGGCGTTGTTCTCGAAGTTGATGGATCACCTATTAGTGAAGTTTCATTCCCGAGTCTACCATTTCATATTAGGTATTGTTCTGGCTAGTACCATGCTGATATTGATTCCGAATCCATATGCGGCTGAGAGTATTTCATATGCGCATGCCACACTCAGTACCTACCTATTCAGCGCCATAGCTCTTGCTGT
This sequence comes from Lactiplantibacillus sp. C232, assembly GCF_023806725.1. Classification (NCBI taxonomy): domain Bacteria; kingdom Bacillati; phylum Bacillota; class Bacilli; order Lactobacillales; family Lactobacillaceae; genus Lactiplantibacillus; species Lactiplantibacillus sp. C232. The sequence goes on along the minus strand of NZ_JAMSKZ010000031.1, from coordinate 5,709 downwards.
GGGAATCGCGCTGGGGTACTGGATGAGTGCTTTAGAAAGTAAATATAAATAGTGCCACTGACCGTTGGCAATCTTGACGAGTGCCGTTGTGCGGTCACGGTTAACCAAAAAACTGAGCGTCGGAATGTGAAAATTCCAGGCGCTCAGTTTTTTTGGTTAACTACTCAATCAGCCACCTTAACTTTGATTGCGACGTCGCCGCGGCTGCAATCGTCGTAATTCATTGACTTGTGCTTGAATCTCACCTAACATTTGTGTTTGCATTTTCTGGATTTCAAGCATGTTTGGTTCATCTTGTTGAATTAAATGATCGACTTTCGAGTGCAGGACCCGGATCTCCTCTTCAGACATCGAGTTCACTTTAAAATCATTGGCCGCTTGTAGCCGATCATACTCAGCTGCCCGATTCTGACTCATCATGATCAATGGTGCCTGGATTGCTGCGACCATACTTAAAAATAAATTTAATAAAATAAAGGGATAAGGGTCAAAATGATGGCTAAAAATTGGTAAGACGTTGAGCAACATCCACACGAGCATCACCACGACAAACGAAATGATAAACGCCCAGCTCCCCCCGAACCGTGCGACCCCATCCGCGACCCGTTGACCAAATGTCAATGAACTTTCCAGCTCGCTATTAACATCGACGACCCGATACGTGTGGTTAGCGAGAATCTTAGATAATTGCGCATTGACCTTATCATTTTGTTGATAATCGTTCTCGATCATCGCATCCATCTTTGCTAAGCGATAATGTACGAGATGCTCACTACAAATGAAACTGCTATTATGGGCCTGCGGAAAATCTTTTAAAATCATTTGCCGCAAACTAGTTTCCAATTCTTCTAATCGCATACCGTCCACAACTTGGTAACGTTGTTGATCGACAATGCACACTGCTGTTTTCGCCATTAGACACACACCTTTCTCTGATCCCGGTGTGAGAATTACGTGAACAACGCGGCCTCCTTGATTAGCAACCGGAACCTGACATCGCAAAACCACACCTCACACCATCTATTTAATTATACAAATTTAAGGCGCATCTGCCCAGTTAAAGACCACCAATCAAAAAGCGATTATTCGCCGACCTGAAGTGACGAGTTTCCTCGTATTCAGCTCATTGAATAATCGCTGCGTTCAGACGGAGAGTTCGTCCATCAACATCATGGTCTGATACTGACCATCGTCTAAGACTGCCACCGTCTCGGGAAACTCCCGTTGGTAATTGACTGGTAAATCGAATTCCATGATGGCATCGTGCTGCGCATCAAAGGCCACGGTGACTTGCCCATTACGTGCGATCAGGGCAAATTGCAGGACCCGTGGCAGGCGAACGACTCCCTTTAGATTTTGATCAATAATATCCCAAATGCCATCAATCACCGCGCTCGGTAGCTTGGCGGCTAACCCTAGCGTTGCAAACCGTTCTTCATCTTGATCAAACATGCTAATCACCTCATTACTCAATTCGGCTTAGTTATCACGAACAATCACTGCGACCTCTTTTTCAATCCGAATAAACAAGCCTTGTGAATCCTGTCGAAAATCATTTTCTAACGTGGCAGACAGCGGTTTAATGCGGCCAACGACGGTGCCAGTTGTCCCATAGAGTTCGATAGTCTGACCATCTGCAGCCCACTTAACTGTCCAGTAACTACCTTCTAAGGCCTCATCGACGAAGTACTGAGTTCCCGCCAGCACAGCTTCATTAATCACGCTACTTTCATCCGCAGTCATTCCCGCGTCTAATTCCCACTTAAGTTTTTGATTAACTTCCAACATGTCTCCTGGAATCAAATTTTGCATGATTATTCCTCCACTTTTGTTCATTTACTTAACATCATACCACAATCACAACTAATATCAGGCATTCAAACTTATCGGTATCAGTTGTCAGTCAGAAATTGATATGGTATTGTTATGATAAGAAAATGAGATTATTAGAAAGTGGTGAATGACGTGTTGGCTAAATTTTTAGCTTGGATTAACCTTAAGCGCACAATTTTTGCAGTTATGGTTATGTCAGGGGCGCAGTCTGCGCTTTTTCCAAGTTGAATGACCACTAGCCATTGCGAAGTCACGAGCAGCTGACGACAATGGGTCGTCTTTTTTTGTCCGCTCGTGGCCGCTAAAGGAGTCCAATATGTTATCACCACTTACCCGTCGTAACCTAACCCTCAGTTATGGTTATGCGGCCTGTGCTTTTTTTGGTATCAACACCCTCTGGGTGATCTTTTTACAGCAACAAGGCCTATCACTCGTTGAGATAGGGCTATGCGAAAGTGTTTTTCATCTGACTAGTTTTCTCTCAGAAGTTCCCTCCGGCGTTATCGCCGACCGCTTTGGTTATCGGCCTGTCCTGATCATTAGCCGCCTGATGGCTATCGGACACGCCCTCATCATGTTGACGGCTCACAGTCTCGGCTGGTTTCTCCTAGCATTCATCCTACAAGCCTGGGCGTATAATCTCCAGTCTGGTACGATTGAAGCGGCACAATATGACAATCTCGTCAATACTCAGGCCACGCAACATTATCCACGCGTCACGACGATTCTCAACACGACAATCGAAGTGGCCGATACGTTGGGTGTCGTGTTGGCTGGCTGGTTAATGCCCCAGCATCTTTCAGTGACGTACTGGGTCTATTTAGCGGCAGCGCTCATTGCCATTCTGGCAATCAGTGGACTGCGCGTTCCCCAGCGCCAGTTGACCAAGACTCATTCAGCACAACCGTCGTTACGAACGATCCTTCGTGCTGCCGCGCATCTGTTAGTGACTCAACGTCGTTTACGGCTTTTAATGATCTTTGACGCGCTCTTTTCGGCACTCGGAACAACTTATTACTATTACTTTCAAACAGTGATGACTGCTCAGCACTTTAGTGGGAGACTAATCACGACGATCCTCATTGCGAGTATGGCCCTCAATATTGTGGCGATCCAACTGACACCTTGGCTACAGCGACATCAAACCCAACATCAGTTACTTTACGGGCTCTGCCTAAGCATGATTATGGCCCTACTTAGCGCATTTAGTCACGCCATCGGTCTACTGGTCCTCATCTATTTAGTCATCAATAGTTTGATGGCACTGATTGAGCCACTGTTTTCCAACTACTACAATCAGCTGATTCCAAACGGGCAACGGGCAACCCTACTGAGCGTTGCCAGCATGGTCTTTAGTTTAGCGATGATCAGCGCTTTTCCTCTGATTGGCTGGTTAATTCAACGGGTGGGGTTTGCCGTTACTTTCGGTAGCTGTGGCCTGCTGACATTGATCGCCTTGCTGAGTCTTTACGGCTATGCCCGGCGAAGGGCCGTCCAGCATTGAAAACCATAACTAATCACTGACATTACTGCTGAGAGATGTTCCCCCACGACTTGACCGGTTGCTTTTGACCACCCCGCAACCAGATACTAATCGCAATTGCGTCACCATTAATCATACACGTGAACGGTAAAGTGAAGGCCCCCGAGAATCGAAAGGATTCCTGGGGGCCTTTTCCGTCGTTTGGGGCTGTTCGGCCTATTAGCTAGTTTGAGTGAGCCAGATTCGATCGTTCAAAATGTTGCCGAATTTCCTCAGCGATGGCGCGCATTCGCTTTGGCGTATCTGCTTGTGCCAGCCGATAGCCGATATAGTATGGTGAGACATTAAATAGTGGGACCACTTTGGCAACAATCTGGTCATCCCGCGGATAGAAAAATAGGTTATAACTATCACACTGCCCATGAAAATACGTATTTAGCGTATACTGGACGACCTGTTGCACAGCATCGGCTAACGGTGCAATCGCGGTAGCTGGAGCAGCAACGTTGATTTCGACAAATCCCATGATAGGCCGATCAGAAACAGTCACTTGGACCTGATCGACCGCCAACACTGAATACCCAGTCAAATTGGCTGCTGTCACGTTAGCGTAACCATCGGCGGCCATTAAACCAACGATTTGCATGTGTGGATGCCGTAAACTTCCACCCGAGTGTGGGCCAAAATTTTTATAGCACAACACCGATTTGAACCGACCACTCGCAATTGTGGCTTGCCAGTGCTTCAGAGCAAACGCGAAGACAGCGCGGTTTTGTGCGGATGAGTAAGTAGCAATATCGCCATCATGGCGGGCCGCCTCGATCACGATCGTTTGCCAGGTAGCTTGCAAGGTTGGAAATTTATTCAATAGCCAGATACGATCTGCATCTTGCGCGATAATATCAGTCAACTGGCCCGGATCGCAAAAAGGACAGGCATTGTGCGGGTGCCGGATATTTTCTGGCTTATCCTTCGCAATGGCCGTATCAAAGATTAGTGGCTGGATTGGCAAGGTTCCTCAACTTCTTTCATAAAATAAGAAAACGGGTCCGACACACTAATCAGGTGCCGACCCGTTTGCCGCTTATACGCATTAGTTCATTGGTTCTGGTGTATCAGCGCCCGGACCAAATTGGACATCCGCCATCGTGATCCAAACAACAAATTCCGTTGATGCTAACCGCCAGTACTGCGGGTCCGACGCCGCCGGTAGTGATTGTTCAAAGAGCGCAATAGCCAACGCGTTAGCCGCATTGTCCGCAGCAACTTGGACACTCGCCCCAAAGGTCTGGGCGGCAGGAACGTCTGGAAAACGGACATCCCAGTAGGTGCCTTCATCACGAAAAATGGCTGGATACTTAACTTCCACATAATTGTGATTCAATTTTATCACTCACTTCTTACAATCATTTTAAGGCTATTATACCGAAAACGGTCGCAAAAGCCCAGCTCAAACATCATGATTGCAATTAAAATTAATCAGCTTTTGACACGTGGTACGAGCCATTACTATCCGTCGTGACCTTATAGTTCCCACTGATCGAGTTTTCACCATAGTCCTTCGCGTCATCTAAATTATCGTATGTCGAGCCGGAGTGACTGCTACTGCTGCTCTTCTCAGTACTCGTTGATGACGTCTCACTCTTAGATGAGCTGCTAGCTGTTGAAGTACTGTGAGAGGTGGCACTACTGGTGGTCGTTTGATGACTGGCCGTCGTGCTATGCGAACTAGCTGTCGTATTGCCAGCGGTCGTATTAGTGGCAGTTGAACTGCTATACGCACCCGTCGTTTCTGTCCCATCTGTGCTAGTGTCGGCATCCGTACTTGCAGCCGTCGTTTCGCTAGTACTTTCACTACTTGAGCTTGAATGCTTCTTCTTTTTCTTCGATGAGCTAGATGATTTCTTCGAAGATGATTTTTTGCGCGCCTTGCTGCTACTTGAGGAACTCGTGGTTTCGACTAAGTCTTGGTTGCTAGCTGCTTTGACAAAGTAAACGACTGTTCCACCGAGCGCAATCACGATTAAAGCCAATAGCCATAACGAAACGTGATGTTTTTTTTGCGGTGACTTAGGTGCTTGCGGTTTCTTTGGATCGTTCGGTTCCTTAGGTGCATGGGATCCCTGTGAACTCGCCTTACGTCCCCGCTTGCCACCCGTAGCCTCTCGCGCTTTCAAGCGTGACATGCGCGTCTGTTTTTGTTCAGGCATTAACTATCGCACTTCCTTTCTTGCTTCCGCCAGTTTACCATATTTTGGCGGGCTTGTCTTAATGCTTGGCAGATTGTAAAATTTAAGTTGAACATTTAAGTGGACAGAAAAACCCATCAAGGTCTTTAATGGTGTTACCACACAATCCATTAGAAAGAAGGACCTTGATGAGCACCACTATTT
>NZ_JAMSKZ010000030.1:0-8223 GCF_023806725.1 Lactiplantibacillus sp. C232 | reverse complement strand
AAAAAGTTGGGTCCACGCATGTACCAATGCGTCTGATGGATAATCATTGACATCTGGCTCAAATCGGCAACGAGTTGATTTAATACTGCTTTGGTTTTCGTATATTTCATTAGATTGGTCTCCTTTCGATATGGTTATTATAACTTAGTGGTAGCTTAATCTGAAACGTTATACACTGGCAAATTAAGTTATTTATAGCCCGTAGAATTAAGTCGTTTTGAAAAGATGGAGACGTTATATGGAAGATTGTAAAATTAATCTACAATTGAATTTTATTTACCTTATGAAGATGTTCAAAACGCGTTAAAGGAAAGTGCGCAAACCCCTTTATACGTAGAAAGGATGAATGGGTAGTGGGTAACAATGAGTGTAAATTAAATAAGGCACAAAAAAGGATGCTTAAGGATAAAGAAATATATAATCATTTCAATTTAGAAAATATTTCCAGTTCCATCAAAACGGAGCTAAACAAGATAGTGCATGACATCGATGACTAATACTTTAACACCAAACAGAAAGGGGCTATGAATATATAGGGTCTATACTAGATAATGGACCCTATTTATTGAAATGGGAGAGTAATTTTTTCAAAGAAAAGGGGGTAAAAACTATGATTAAAAAAGGCATTACAAGAGTAATAATAAAAGTAATGAATTCTTGGAGTTCAATTTTTTCAACGTTACCAGGGTAACTTTTGGGAATCGGAATTAAAAAGTCGAGGAAGATTGGTAAATATACAATGCTATTAACTATTACAACACTACTTATTCCGATTACGTAATGAACCATAGAAAAAGTTAGGACTTGATTGTGTCTGAAGTATTTTTTTTGAGCCTGCTGTACAGTTTTTTTCCTAGTTACAATGTCATGCCTTGCAGCGTTGAATAGGAGTGAAAAGCCTATTAATGCAACAATTATTAATATAAAGCCGAATGAATTGGTAACTCCAACTTCTGAAGTGAAATTTAGAAAAAAAGGGCCCAAATATTTGGAGATGAACCAACTAGATAAAATTGAAATAATAATTGTAAGAATGTTTTTAAAATAGCCATTTTCAATGATAGTATCATTTATATGGTCACATAAATATAAAAAATCAATTGTTATGAGAAAAAAAACAACTAATATTACGATTAACCATGAGTACAAGGCTGATTTAGCACCTCTTTCTATTTTTTAGATAAAAGTAAAAAACTAAAATAAGTAAAATGATAAACTAATATATATAGTTTATCATTTTGCTTATTACTTTCTATGCGTTTTGTTCAATTAACTTGCGAAAAGCTTTAGCGGCGTCTTTTGCTTCACTGTCAGTATAAGAAGGATATTTTTGTAATTTAAACTTTTTAAAAGCCAATAAAGCGGTTTTATAAGCTGCACCCCATGAACCTGTACCACCTTTTAAAAGAGTATATGTGTCGTTCTGTAGTGAATCAAGGTCATCATCAAAACGATTACTTAGGTAAGAATTAAAGCGAACGGAGCTTTCATTACCGGTGTAATAAGTTTTAATAATTTTGGATATAGTTTGGTTGTTTTGCGAATGGATTGTACTGTAAACGTTAAGTGCATCCAAATCGTCAACCAAATCTTCCCTTCCAAATTGCCCTTTATTACCTACATATGCAGTAATTGATTCATAAAAAGAGCCGTATTTTTTCTGGTTAAGATGAGCATCTTCTATACTTGTTAAAAGATCTCCACACCAGCCCCCAAGGTCCTGAATTCCTGAGGCTGACTGTGGTTCTCCCCAAAATAAAAGTGCGTTTAAAGAAGCCATCATGTGTGGTAAGCCAATTTTTATGCCAGTAGTACTATCATAAAGAGTTTCGAAGTCACTTTCTTTTGAAACATGTAATGCTGAGTTTGCGAATGCTAACCAGCTAGTATTTAATCCACCGGCCAAGGGTGCCCAACTTGGTGAAGAATAGGAAAATTGTCTATAAAATTGGGTAACAAGTTGTTCAGCAGGTGTTGAAGAGCTTTCACCGCTGATATAACTATATGCCTGGTCTTCTACTTGTTGCAGTTGGGTAAAGAAAGCAGCGTTAGGATTTATATTAACTTTGGTAACTTTAGAAACTCCGTTATCTTTACCAGAGACAGCAACTTGATCCATATCAATCCCTGTTGAAGCTCCAGTAAATTCATTGAATTGATCAAAGCTCCAATTTTCAGGCATTTTGAACCCTAAATTTCCGCTCCATCCAGAAGACATATCAGCAACAAAACTATACTTAACTAAGTGGTTTACATGCAAGCACGCATTGCGTGTTCCATAAATACCTGCTTTATATTCAGTTGATCCTATAATACCAGTAATACCCTCGAAATAGGGGACAACCGTACTACTCATGTTTCCATCTTGAATATCAACATCAACGGCAAAATAGATAACTGTCCCACTTGGTAGGCCAAGCTGACGTGCAGTATTAACGGCAATAGAAGCGTCTGCGAAACCTTGCTTGCTATTAAAATAACTTTCTTCATAACCTCCATCTTCGTAAATCGGAAAAATCTTAAGGTTAGCATCTAATAGCAGTTTAACTTCAGTGTTAGTCAAATTTTTATCTCGTTTATCAGCACCAGTCCCGACGCTTCCTGTCAAATAACGGCCGATAATGTTATAGCCAGCTGCTTTCAGTGATTTAGCCGTAGCAGCTGATGTGATTTGAGTAGCCATGTCGACACCATCTGAAGATCGGTTAGTGTTACCATTACTAGTTAATAAGCCTTTGATCACAGTTAGGTCAGCAGTTGAAGTATAAGGAGGCAACTTCATGAATTTTCTAAAGGAAACTATACCGTCGGCAACATTTTGTGTAAATTGGCCATTGAAGGCGCCTGAATAGAAACCATTAACGTAAAGACCATATTGAATAATTTTAACGATTGCCCCAGTTGCGCCAGAATTAACAGTTGGTGTTTTATTGATCGTACCAGGACCATAATAACCATTAGCAGTTCCAGTATCCATACCTTCCACTGACTGCAAAGCATAAATCAAAGCAGTGTTCGTATCCCTTTGATAAATTCCATCACATGGTAAAATACCAGTGTAAGCTTGATAATCATGATTAAGCTGTTGTTGCATTGAACGGATTTTAGCGTCCCCACCAGGAACTAAAACAAACGCGCTCATTGTCAACAAGGCTTTCATAATATCCGAGTTTACATTGGCGCTGGTGTCTTTGATACCGGCGTCTTTTTTTAATTCAACGACAGCAGCAGCCGTGTTAGTAGTAAATTCTCCGGTAAAGTCTTCAGGGTTGATACCCTTACACCAAAAGCCACCTTGGATTATTTTAACAACATTGTGCTTAAAGCCAGTTTTAACTTTATTAGCAAATTGAGTATCCCATTTAGCGGCAGTTGAAGGGCCAAAATTATCAACTAGATCTGTGATACCTAATTCGTGTTGCAGGGCTCTAGTTAACCCATAAACTGTGTTCCAACCAGTATTACCGTCCTCGGGTACTTTACCAAAGCCAGAAACTTTACCGTAAGTTTTGTTGAGCCAGACTTGTGTTTCTTTTACCATTTCATCCATACATAAATCATCCTTTCTGTGTTGTTTAGCAACCATAAGCGCCTACAACGAACAAGCTATCAAATGAGTAAGCAGTTTCTGATTCAACCTCCTTAAAAATTATTTGCTCAATATTCGAACACACGTTCGAGTAGACGGCTTAATTTTAGCACAGAAAAACAAGAAAACAAATTTTTGTCGGATTATTTTCGAACAAAAAAGATCTTCCAGGAAAATGGGAAGATCAAGTAAGCTATATATTTTTAAGGGCCCATTTCTACCAAATAGCCCCTTGAAAACATTGTTAAAATAACCCCCAATATCTATAATGTAGATATTGGGGGTTATTCTTTGTTTTTATCAATAAATAACATCTGCTTTTTAGAAAAATTGTTGGACCTTTGTACTAATTGAACTAATTTCTTGCCGAGATAAAGTGGACACAACTTCGCCATCTGATCGTTTTGTTGGATCGACAGCACGGACATGTTGCAATAACGCTGTCCCGTGAATTTTCCCGTTATCTATCCTGATAAATAACGGCGATTTAGCATACTTTTCTTGGGTACGATATTTGTCAGAGGTACTGATTGGCACAACTAGCACCGTATTAAAATAGCGATTATAGTGATCGTTGCTTACAACTAAACACGGTCGCTTTTTCTTAGTTTCAGTGCCTTTAGCCGGATCTAAATTAATCCATAAAATAGCGCCTTGTTTTAATTTCATTAATCAAAGTCTTCGCTTTCCACATCTTTACCCCAATCAACTTCTGTTGTACTGAGATTTCCAAACTTTTTTTCTTGTTCATCAACAAGTTGCCATAGATCCGGTTTACTACGAACAATCATTACTTTACCATTTGGTTCAATCTGCCATTCAATTGTATCAGTAGACCGAACCTTTAACAGTTCACGTACTGTTTTAGGAATTGTAATCTGATTTTTACTTGTGATCTTTGAGCTAACCTTAGTTACATTACCTGCACTCACAATATCATCTCCTTACTTTTTCCTTACAAAAAATAATAACATAACTGCTTTAATATCTCAAGAAAAGGAGAAAAGACTATGCAACAAGTTGTCCTACCCATCAAAGATTCAAATGTTCTCAAAGAAGTTCAAGATACGTTACTCAATAATTTTAAAGCTGGCCGTCGTAACTATACAATTTTTCAAGTTGGTAAAGCTACGCTACTAAGAGTCAGTGACGTTATGTGCTTAAAACAGACCAATATTTTTAATCCGAACGGTTCCATTAAACAAAATGCGTTTATTCATGATAAAAAAACTGGTAAACCTAATACCTTGTATCTTAAACCGGTTCAAACAGACCTTTTGTTGTATCGTCAATGGCTGCTTGATAATCAGTTACAATCTGAATGGCTCTTTCCTTCCATTCAACACCCCGAACGACATATCACAGAAAAACAGTTCTACAAAATCATGAGCAAAGTTGGCGATCTTTTAAGTATTAATTACCTTGGTACCCATACGATGCGCAAGACTGGAGCTTATCGAGTTTATACGCAATCTAATTATAATATTGGTTTGGTTATGTACTTATTAAATCATTCAAGTGAAGCGATGACTTTAGCTTATTTAGGCTTGGACCAAGCAAGTACCGAAACTATGTTAGACCAAATTGATTTTGGTTAGAATTGGTTATTTTTTAGTTGTTGCCGAAGGCAACTTCTGAGACAGATTTTAAGCACAAAATCTCTACTAAATTTTGGTGGAGTGTAAGTGCGCCTTGACCGAGCCTTGACCGAGATTTGCTCAGTTTGCGGACTCACATAGATTTTCTATGTGTAAGTGCGCATTGAACTCATTTCATTCCGTTTAATGACGCTAAAAAATAGCTAACTTGATCATTGAAATAAAGGTTGTTTTTTAGTTCAATGCGCACTTACACACAACAACTAAAGTTGATTGTGCTTATACTAAAAAAAGTTGTATTAGATTTCGCTGCGCTAAACAAATCTTTTTAATTGCTTTACACCGTTTTTCTTTCTAAACTTAATTACCATCTTTGAATAACTAACTATAAAAAGATGCCTTTAATTTAAACCTGAAATAATTAGCTAATGTTAGGAGTAACTCAGATGGACGAAAAAAAGTATTAAAGCCAATTGATGAAATGCTTGCTGATCCTTGGCAAGTTGATATTCAAGAATTGTTTGAAGCTTTTGTTCATGAACCTGATGAGATCAAACAGAATTTGTATAATTCCTTGTACACTTACATTTTGCAAAAAAGACAAGAAGATATTATTAATCGACCAGGATTTGTAATTTAGCCCTCTAAAAGCTCACTGAGGGCTTTTTATTTTGTTTTGGCATAAATTATATGTAAATATGCTTAAAACTGCTGAGAATTGAAAATAAAGGCCTTAAAAGGGACATAGCAGTTAAATTCTTATTATGTTTTAGAAAAGCTAACTGTTTGCTGTCAATGGTAGCGGACGAGCAAAGCGTGGGAGCATAAGGAATTGACAGCTCTAAACCAGTCTTAACACTGAATTGGCGAAAGCCAAAGTTTCTATAAAACTTTGCTTTCCTGCCTAACGGCGAGTGAAAAACGGTCAAGCTGGTTCAGCTTGACGGGGTGCGGGGCGTCAGCGCCCGTATAAATGTGGCTTGCCACACCTTTTTAGGCAACGAACGAAGTGAGGCGCAAAGAGCGTAGCGAATGGAGTTTAATGTGAGCCGGTTTTTGGCTCACTCCTTTGTGTTTTTGATTTTAGGTCTTGATCTCGTACAGTGGTGCCTCTTATATACCTCTTTTATAAACCTCTTTTAAACCTCTTTTAGACCCCTCTTGAACCTTACTCTCCCAAGGCTTATAGAAGTTTATCAAGTAGGTTTTGTCTGTTTATCAAGTAGGTTTTGTCTGTTTATCAAGTAGGTTTTGTCTGTTTATCAAGTAGGTTTTGTCTGTTTATCAAGTAGAACTATAAAGTTGACTACTTGATAAACATAATCTAAAATTAATTTGTAATCATTAGGAGGTACAGCATGGGAAATGAAATTATTAAATATGATCCAGAGTTAAATACCATTCCACTTCGAAAATTTACTCCAGTTGAAATGAATTTATTTTTTTCGATTATTTCTCGTATGCGTGATAAGAGTGATCAGACCATTCGTTTTACTTTTGATCAATTAAAAGAGCTAAGTGCTTATAAACCTACTGCAAATAACCGTTTTGAAGATGACATTCAGAGAACTTATGAAAAAATGATGGGATTACATTTTGGTAGACGAAGTAAAAGTGGATTAACTCGAGAGTTTTTTGTTTTGTTTACAGAATTTAAAATTGATGGAGATGCAGAAGAACCTTATGTAGACGTAAAAGTTTATGAACGTGCTTTACCCCTTTTAAACAAGCTTGAAAGTTGGGTTCGTTATGCGTTGGCAGAGTTTAGAGATTTAAAAAGTAGTTACGCAAAAACAATGTTTCGGTTACTAAAACAGTTCAGAACCACTGGATATGCTTATTTTTCTAAAGAAGACTTTTTTGAATTACTAGATATGCCCAAAAGTTACTGGAATAGTCCCTCTAACGTCGATAAATTTGTTATAAAACCCATTAAAGAAGAATTAACTCCTTTGTTTAGAGGATTAACGGTTAGAAAAAAATATGGTAAAGGGCGTGGGAAACCAGTTATTGGCTATTCGTTTACCTGGAAACCAGAAAAGAAAGATGCCAATGATTTCTCACAAGGCCAATTACAAGATGAGCGTCAAAAGCTTTTTAATATTCAGCATAATGGTGAATTAACAGAGCAGGAAAAATGGCGCGCCATTGACAAGGTTAAGGGGTTAACTTTAGGCTCTACTGAGAAACAAGCATTGGCTGATAAACAGGCCGAGCACGATAAAAAAATAAGAGATCAAGCAAGACAAGAAGCACTTGCTGAACTCCGAAAGGGGTTTGGAAATCATGCCTAAAACTATTAGAGAACTTGCTGATGAATTGGGCGTTTCAAAGCAGGCTATATGGCAAAAGATAAAAAGAGATGCGTCAATCGATTTACGTCAATTTACATCAACAAAAGGCAATACTGTTTACGTTGATGTTGATGGGCAAAAAGCTATTAAAGCAATGTTCTCAAACGATTCATCAACAAGATACCGTCAACAAAAAGATGATGTTGACGACAACAAAAAAGATGCGGTTGATGGACAAGATGAAGTGAAATTCCTTCGAAATTTAGTATCAGAATTTCAATCTGAAAAGAAAGAGTTACATAAGTTACTAGATCAGCAACAAAGATTGGCCTTACAGGACAAACAACTGCTCGAAGAATACAAGGCAGAAATTAAGGACTTGAAAGCCTTAACGATGGCACCGCATGATAATAGTGAAAAAGAAGTGACGTCAGACAAACAACCGGAACCTGAAAATAGCACCCCGGAGTCACAACCTAAACCTAAAAAGTGGTGGCGTTTTGGTAAATAGTTACAACTAAAAAAGAAAAGAAGACTAGTTAAATAGCGGAAGATAAATTTGAACAATCTGTAGCTGCCAAGCTAAAGGGTGAGGGCTGGGACTGTCCCACAGATTATTCTGGTGGGTAGATTGTAAAATTAATCCGAACGCTGTTCGGACAAAAAAGATCAGCTTCCTTTAAAATGGTGTTTACCACAAACCCATCTTTTAGGAGCTGATCTTTTGTCTAGTATAACCTAT